>JAWFOO010000003.1:0-164033 GCA_032511625.1 Streptococcus mitis
GAGGCCGTATTCAAGAGAAACTCTATCTTTAGTCCAGCCTTCATGTAAGACTTTATGAATCATTTCTTGTTTTAAATCAGGAGAATAGTAACGATTTTTCCCTTTTTTGACGAACTCTATTCCGTAACGATCAATCAATTTAATCATGTACCTAATATTAGAATTGTTTATCCCAAATTTATTTGAAAGCTTCTCCAAGCTATAGCCTTGTTTTCTAAGTTCATAGATCTGAACTTTATCATCATAAGTTAATTTCATAATAAAAACACCCCAAAAGTTAGATTTTTTCTGTCTAACTTTTGGGGTGCAGTTCAAAAAACAACGTTTTAGAAAGATTTACAAAACAATGTAAATTATCAATGGAGCCGGTGGGAGTCGAACCCACGTCCAAACATCTGCTAACATATTTGTCTACAACCATAGGTTATGTATTCGTTTAACAGTCCCTCGACACATAACTCAAGCCTAGAAACCGCGAGTCTATCAATCTCTTATCAAGCCGCTAGACAAGACTTGATCGTATCTCGCTAATAATAAGACCTGTCATTGAACACGAGCAATCCAAATCGGGTCACGCCTGCTGGTTTTTAGGCAGCTAGAGCGTAAGAAGTGTTATTTTTTGCAGTTATATTTAACTGAGCGTTTACGTCGCCACACGAGTCGCAAAATATGCCTCATAATGCCTGTCGAATCCGTAACGACCCCAAAAGACAATAAAACCATTATACCTTATCTAACTCAAAAATGCAAAAAGGAAATCAACTAACTACACAAGATAGTCTTTCAAAGCTTTGGTCAAAACCTGATAACCAGTAACACTAAGGTGCAACCCATCAGTTGTATAATCTTTTTTGAGTTGACCTGCCTGGTCTGTCAAACTATCAAAAACTGGCACAAATTCTACCTGCATATAGGCAGAAGCAAGCTCTTGATAGGCTTGATTCCATTTCTGAATTTTTTCATTCGTGCGGATATAGACTGTCTGCTTGTACTCTTCTCCCTCATTGACTGGCAAAATAGAAAGCAATTTAATCTCAGTCAATGGATAATCGCGAGCAATGGATTGTATGATAGCTTCGAGGTTATTGAGAGCCTCATTCACAGGCACATCTTTTCCGATATCATTTGTCCCAATAAAAAGGACAATTTTATCTACTACTCCACCGTAAAGATGCGCATCTAGATTCTCTAGTAACAGCCCTGTCTGATACCCTCGAATGCCTCGATTGACAATCGTCTTCGAAGTCCCAAATAGTTCCTGCAGAGGATAATATTCGACAATGGAATCCCCAATAAAAAGAATGTCTGGTTCTACAACAGAAACCTGATTTAAGTGACGATACTTGGTTTGGATTTTTTCTTGTTCCTTTAGTAACCAATTTTCTAATAACTGTACTGCCACTTCATTCTCCTTTTTCTAACCAGTTTTCCAAGACTTGATAAACTCCGCCTTGGCTGTTGGCTGGCGCTAGAGCCGTCGCCACAGCTTTGGCCTTATCATCAGCATTTTCCATTGCATAGGCAATTCCAGCCATTTCAAGCATTTCAACATCATTTTCACTGTCACCAAAAGCCATGATTTGTTGGGGGTTCAAGTCCCAACGCTTGAGTAATTCTTCCAAGCCCCATGCTTTATGAATCCCAGCTTGAAGGATATCAATGCAACCATAGCCACTCGATACAGCACGAACACGGCCATCAAAGAGGTCATTGATTTCTTCCAAAACCGAACTCAAACGTTCCTCACCAACAACCATACTCATCTTGAGCACACCACCAAAGAGGTCAGAGGTTAATTCGTCCACAAATTGCATCCGTTGGTAGAATTTTTCAATCATTTCTGGAGTCATAAAACTTTCAAGATCTGTAAAAATCGTACCTTCTTTGACGAAACCACCCTTCATCCCCGTTACAACAAACTGGTCCTGACACGCTCGATCCTTGAAACGAGTCAAAGCCTTATCGACAATGGCATCATCCCAAGTCTGAGCCTGAATCAGTTCATTGTTTTCAAAAATACGAGCACCGTTTGCAACAACCAGAACCACTCGATCGACCAAGTGCTCCAGTAGTTGCCTCATGCGATGAATTTCATTGCCCGTCGCGATGACAAAACGAATACCCCTTTGATCCAACTGATCTAAAATCTTTTCCAAGCGTGGAAGATCAAGCTGGCCTCTAGCATCCAGCAAGGTCCCATCCATATCTGTCGCAATTATTTTAATCGTCATTTACTTCCCTCTGGATTCAAGCTAATCCCACTTCAATCCCACATGTTCGTTCATTTCTTTATAGGCTGTATCAATTCGTTCCTTAGTCGCTTCATCTAACTGGTCACGATGACTACCACCCTCGATAAAATCTTCTAAGATATAGGTTTGGTAAAGGAAGAGTGGATAACCTTCTGGAGAATAGGTTCCTTTTGGTGTACGATTTACCCAAGAAGGATGTGCTTTGGCAGTTTCTATTGTCGTCTTACCTGCTTTTTTCTTAATAGTCACATCCATGAGCACGCCACGCTCTGTCCACTTAGCATTCTCTTCATCTTGCATGGTTTCAATTCGTTGATTGGAAATGAAGTTCCCCATTGAATAGATAATGAGTTTCTTGTCTCCATCTTTTTCAACCGTTTCAGATGGTTCAACTACGTGAGGGTGCCCTCCAAAGATAATATCCGCTCCCCAATCGATCATCTTGTGATAAAGAGCCTTTTGTTCCTCAGTTGGTTCCAAGCGATACTCCACACCCATCTGAGGCATGATAATGGTGATATCCGCTTCCTTCTCTGCTCGTTCAATTTCAGCCTTCATCTTGTCTTCATTTAGGTCTGAAAGATAGCGATTATAGTCTTCTTGAGAAATACTTTGCTCAATTCCATTAAAACCATAAGAATAGGCCAAAAGTGCAACCTTGATGCCGTTCACTTCCTTGATAACCAGTGGAGCTTGATCACGGGACTCATGCGTATACACTCCAATCGGTGTCATTCCTGCCTTCTCAATAGCATCTGCTGTTGAAACCACACCTTCTATTTGTGAATCTAGGATATGGTTATGCGCCAAGTCTAGCACTTGATAACCGGCATCCTTGATGGCATCCATGACTTCTCCAGGTGCATTAAATAGCGGATAACCAGCCAAATAGTGGTCCTTATTCACAGTACCTTCAAAATCACCTAAAATCAAGTCTGCTTGTTTGAGCCATGGTTTTACATATTCAAAATTTTCATGGAAATCATAGGTCCCATCTTCTTTTAAAGCAGAACGATAGATGGGAATGTGATAGAGGAGGTCCCCGTTGGCCATAATTCTAGCAGTTTTCTCCTCGTCCTGATCTTTAGCATTTTGGTTCGTCTTATTTGCTTCTTGAGAAATGGCATCCTTTTTTTGACTGGTTAAAGGGATTCCTTGGAAGCTTTCAAACAACAAGACCAAGCCCATTGATAAAGCAACTGCTAGCAAGAGTATGGCCACAAATCCTTTATTACTCCACTTGCGATAACTCCTAAAAAAGTTTACCAAACCCCTCATAAAACGAAAAGCTGAACCACGCTGATTTCGATCTTGTCTTCTTTGCATCTTCATTCTCCCTACTTTCTAATGCAAGCCTTTTCTTTTTATTATATCACAGATAAGTAATTCTTTCACAATTGAATCGAACCTACTAGGCATTTTCTATAAAAGCTCAATGCCGTAATGCTTTCAATCCTTGTCATTTTGTGATATCATGTAGAGGTAATGAAAGGAGAGAAAATGTCTGCAATAGAACGTATTACAAAAGCTGCTCATTTAATTGATATGAACGATATTATCCGCGAGGGAAACCCAACTCTACGCGCGGTTGCTGAGGAAGTTACTTTCCCCTTGTCTGACCAGGAAATCATTCTTGGCGAAAAGATGATGCAATTCCTGAAACATTCCCAAGATCCTGTCATGGCTGAGAAAATGGGGCTCCGAGGTGGGGTTGGACTTGCTGCTCCTCAATTAGATATCTCAAAACGTATTATCGCTGTTTTGGTGCCAAACATTGTCGAAGAAGGCGAAACCCCACAGGAAGCTTACGACTTGCAAGCTATTATGTACAATCCAAAAATCGTCTCTCACTCAGTTCAAGACGCTGCTCTTGGTGAAGGAGAAGGTTGTCTGTCTGTTGATCGCAACGTACCTGGCTATGTAGTCCGCCATGCTCGCGTTACGGTTGACTACTTTGACAAGGATGGAGAAAAACACCGTATCAAGCTCAAAGGCTACAACTCCATCGTTGTTCAGCATGAAATTGACCACATTAACGGTATCATGTTTTACGATCGTATCAATGAAAAAGACCCATTTGCAGTTAAAGATGGTTTACTAATTCTAGAATAAAGAAAATCCCGTTGCAAGACGGGGTTTTGTGTTATAATAGAGGCATGAAAACAAATGATATTGTCTATGGCATCCACGCCGTTACCGAAGCCCTCCTTGCAAATACTGGAAACAAACTCTACCTCCAAGAAGACCTACGAGGTAAGAATGTTGAAAAAGTCAAGGAACTAGCTACAGAAAAAAAGGTATCCATTTCTTGGACCTCAAAAAAATCCCTCTCTGAGATGACTGAAGGTGCTGTCCACCAAGGTTTTGTTCTACGAGTGTCCGAATTTGCCTATAGTGAGCTGGACCAAATCCTTGCCAAAACACGCCAAGAAGAAAATCCTTTGCTATTGATTCTGGACGGGTTAACTGATCCTCACAACTTAGGCTCCATCTTAAGAACCGCTGATGCGACCAATGTTTCAGGAGTCATCATTCCCAAGCACCGTGCTGTCGGAGTTACTCCTGTCGTTGCTAAAACAGCCACAGGTGCTATTGAGCATGTTCCAATTGCCCGAGTAACCAATCTAAGCCAAACTCTAGACAAACTCAAGGATGAAGGCTTCTGGACCTTTGGAACAGATATGAATGGGACTCCTTGCCACAAGTGGAATACAAAAGGGAAAATCGCCCTCATCATCGGAAATGAAGGAAAAGGCATCTCTAGCAACATCAAAAAACAAGTTGATGAGATGATTACCATTCCTATGAATGGACATGTTCAAAGTCTCAATGCCAGTGTTGCTGCAGCCATCCTCATGTACGAAGTTTTTCGAAATAGACTATAAAAAAGTTTCCAGTCATCTGATTGGAAACTTTTTATGATTATACTCAATGAAAATCAAAGAGCAAACTAGGAAGCTAGCTGTAGACAGCTCAAAGCACTGCTTTGAGGTTGTAGATAAGACTGACGAAGTCAGCTCAAAACACTGTTTTGAAGTTGTGGATAGAACTGACGAAGTCAGTACCCATACCTACGGTAAAGCGAAGCTAACGTGGTTTGAAGAGATTTTAGAAGTGTATTAACTATGTTCTGTGATAAATTTATAAGCTTCTTGACCAGCGATAGCTCCATCTCCAACTGCTGTTGTCACTTGACGAAGGTCTTTCTGGCGAACATCTCCAACTGCAAAGATACCGTCAACTGCAGTTTTCATGTGGTTATCTGTCACAATCCAACCTGCCTGATCTTGGATATTCAATTCTTTAACAAAATCGCTAAGAGGATCCAATCCAACATAGATAAAGACACCACCGAAGGCTTGTTCTGTCACTTGACCTGTTTTCACATTTTCAAAAACGACAGATTCTACTCTGTTTTCACCCTTGATTTCCTTCACTACAGAATCCCAGATAAAGCTGATTTTCTCATTCGCAAAGGCGCGGTCTTGTAAAACCTTTTGGGCACGAAGTTGGTCACGACGGTGAACAATGGTAACAGTCTTAGCAAAACGAGTCAAGAAGAGGGCTTCTTCGACAGCTGAATCTCCGCCACCAACTACCAACAAATCTTGGTCACGGAAGAAAGCACCATCACACACGGCACAGTAGGAAACACCACGACTGTTCAGTTCTTCTTCTCCAGGTACTCCCAAAGGACGGTGTTTAGAACCAGTTGCTACGATAACTGTACGTGTTTCATATGTTTGATCATCAGTCATCACTTTCTTAAAATCACTATGGTCTTCGATATTTTCAACATAGCCATAAATGTGCTCAACACCAAGATTTTCAAGCGGTTCAAACATCTTTTCAGCCAATTCTGGCCCACTAATATTAGCGTATCCAGGGTAATTTTCAATATCAGATGTATTATTCATCTGACCACCTGGCAGACCACCTTCAATAAGAGCAACTTTTAGATTGCTTCGAGCAGCATACAAGGCTGCAGTCATCCCTGCAGGTCCAGCACCGATAATAATAGTATCGTACATATAGATTCCTTCTTTCTTGTTGTAACTATCTTTATTCTAACTCTTTCTTGTCAATCATGCAAGGATTATGCCTTGAAAACAAGAATTAAACTCATAACCGCAAAGGATAATACTGGAACAACCAAGACCCCAATCATAATCATATCATAGAGATGGGCTTGGCGAGCCTTGGCTGTCTTATCAACTCCCGACATGGCTCTCAGTCCAATCCAAATCCCTAAAAAAATCAGGACGAGGATGGTGGTCAAGATCAAACTCTCAAAATATAAAGAAAATAGTTGAAGTAGCATGATTTCTCTCATTTCTATCTTTTTTAAAGAGTAAACTCAGCTAGTCCAGCTAACTGAGTTTTCCTTTATCTATTATATCAAATATAAGTCCGTTTGTAACTAGCGAAGAATTCTTTTGTCCGCTCTTCTTTAGGATGGTGGATAATCTCATCCGGTGTTCCAGACTCAATGATTTTCCCCTTATCTAAGAAGAGAATCTTATCAGCCACTTGGGCTACAAAGGACATATCATGACTAACCAAAATCATGGTTTGACCTGACTTAGCAGCATCTGCAATAGATTTTTCTACTTCACCAACCAATTCTGGGTCAAGGGCTGAAGTTGGTTCGTCTAAGAGCAAGACATCTGGTTTCATAGCAAGCGCACGCGCTAAGGCAACCCGTTGCTTCTGTCCACCTGATAAATGGCGAGGGTAATGGTTTTCACGGTCAGAAAGCCCAACCTTAGCCAACTCTTCCTTGGCAATCTTAGTCGCTTCTTGGTCAGATAATTTCTTGACCACAACCAAGCCTTCTTTCACATTATCAAGTGCTGTTCGGCGTTCAAACAAATTAAACTGTTGGAAAACCATAGACAACTTACGGCGTAGGGCAAGGATTTCTTCTTGAGTGATTTTAGAAAAATCAACTGAGAAATCATCAATCTGAATAGAGCCACTGTCAGGTGTTTCAAGATAATTGAGACTACGAAGGAAGGTTGATTTTCCAGCTCCTGAAGAACCAATCAAGGCTACAACTTCCCCTTTTTGAATATCCAAGTTCAGATGATCCAAGACAGTCTGTCCTGAAAAGGATTTGCTTAAATTCGAAATCTTAATCATTAACGAAGGTCTCCTTTCACATCTGTTTGCACTGTATCGGGTGCAGAAATAGCCATTTTTCTCTCGATGAAACGACCAAGGCTTTCAATTCCGATATTGACTACCCAATAAACAAGGGCAACGGAGATAAAGCGTTCAAAGTAGCGGTAATCAGCTCCACCCAAAATCTGAGCTTGGGCAAAGACTTCCACAACACCCGCACTAAAGGCTAGAGAAGTTCCTTTGGTCAAGCCGATTAGGGAATTGATTAAGGTTGGAGTCGCCACAACGGCCGCATTTGGAATAATCACGCGACGATAAACTTGCGCTCGGGTCATCCCCAGACTGCGTGCCGCCTCAATCTCACCAGGATTGACTGAGAGAATGGCTGCACGAATGGTTTCACTAGCATAAGCTGCTTCATTAAAGGCAAAGGCGACAATTGCAAAAGCAGCGGCTGGAATCGCATTGATATTGAAACCAGTTCCCCATTGCTGATTGAGAGCTTTCAAAGCCAAAGGAATTCCGTAGTAGGTCAACATGAGTTGCACCAAAATCGGTGTCCCTTTTAAGAAGCTAACAAAGAAGGCCTGCAAGGGGTATAAAATTTTGACACGATTGATCTTCACAATGGCAAAAAGAAGCGCCAAAACCAAGCCAAAAAGAGCACCACCAATGGTCAACATAATCGTTATTGGAAGTTGTTGGACAATTCTCGGGATTCCATCAAAGACCGAACGCAAGCTAAAAAGCTTGCCATCCGGAATCAATTGCATCAAGTTTTGGTACCAATCTGATGCTAAAATCGTTGTAACATTCATAAAAACATCCTCTCCTGATAATGATTCATTCTACCATACTTCTGCCGTCAATGAAATTATTTGCTACGGTCAGGTACAGACTTTGTCTACCTACTAGTTTATCATACTTTGAAACAGGGAGGTTATATATTTTATCTATCAAAGAGATAGATAAAAACTATTTCAATCCCAATTCTTCATAAGGTTTTCGATAACCGATTTGCTTAACAGTTCCATTTTCTACTAAAATGGGTCGTTTTAACAACATACCGTCACTTGCTAGCAACTCAGCCGCTTCTTGGTTTGACAGGCTTCCTACCTTATCTTTCAGCCCTAATTCACGGTATTTGATCCCACTGGTGTTGAAAAATTGCTTCAACTCGAAACCTGAGGTCTCTAGCCAGTTTAAAATAACTTCTTGGCTAGGTGTTTCTTCGACGATGTGGACGGCTTTATAGTCCACACCGAGTTGATTTAATTCTTGTTTTGCTTTTTTACAAGTTGAACATTTTGGGTATTCGATAAATTCTAACATGTCTTTTACTTTCTATTTTATATCTTTAAAATCTGCGTCTTCATGCTCCAAGAGCCAAGCTTTCTTTTCCACTCCTGCAGCATAACCTGTCAGACGCTTGCCCGCTCCCAGCACCCGATGACAAGGTACTAGGATAGACCACGGATTGCGCCCCACTGCTCCACCAATTGCTTGGGCAGAAGCCACTTGCAGGTCTTGGGCTATTTGTCCATAGGTCACTGTCTGACCATAAGGAATTTCCTGTAAATAGGACCAAACTCGCTTTTCAAAATCCGTTCCGATTGGAGCCAAGGGCAGGTTGGATAAATCCTGAGGCTTGCCTTTAAAGTAAGCATCTAAGCAAGCAATAACTGGGTCTAAAATGGGATGACTAACAACTTCTTCTATTATTTCATACCCTAGTCCCCTCTCAAAATGCTTCTGCTCCTGCACCCAAATGCCATACAGATGTTGCTCGTCGGCAACCAAAGACAAGGTTCCTATTGGCGAAAAGTAGCGCATTTTTACGTACTTCTTTTGCATTATTTCTTCAATTTTTGATAGGCCAAGCGTTCGCCATCAACTGGAACCTTACCAACCCGTTTAAAACCAAGTTTTTCAAAAATATGTTGCATGACCTTGTTTTCAGCATGCGTATCTGAACGAAAATCAAGATAGTCAAAACCTTCAATCAAGCCCTCTAAGAAGGTTTGAGCAACTCCTTGTCCCTGCACATCTGCAGCCACAGCAATACGGTGAAAGACTAGGTGCTCTGACTCTCCAGCTTGCCATTTTCCTTCATAAATGGCTTCATAGACTGCCTCTGGACTCTTGGTAACAGCTGCATAAGCTAGTAGTTCTCCCTCTTCCAAGGCTACGTAGGCTTGACCTGAGATAATATCTTCAATAATAATATCAGCATTTGGATAGCCATTTTGCCACTGGTCACTACCAGCATCTGCTAAACATTTTTTAGCATCCTCCATCACCTGCATGATGGCATCTACTTCATTTGGAAAAGCTAAACGAATTTCCATCTTTTCTCCTCATTTCTGACTAGTTTCTCCCATCATAGCATAATTTAAGTCTTTCTA
This sequence comes from Streptococcus mitis, assembly GCA_032511625.1. GTDB lineage: Bacteria > Bacillota > Bacilli > Lactobacillales > Streptococcaceae > Streptococcus > Streptococcus mitis_DL. The sequence goes on from JAWFOO010000003.1 coordinate 9,782, forward strand.
CAAGCAGTTAAAACTTGACTTTCTATTTCTATTATTTTATAATCTAGTTATTAAAACTAGATAAAAAGGAGTTGAAAATGAAAACTACCTTTTCCTACCCAAAATGGGCAGAAATTCCAAATATTGACCTCTATCTGGACCAGGTTTTGCTTTATGTCAATCAGGTCTGCGCCCCTATCAATCCTGATAAAGACAAGGGCCTGACAGCATCTATGGTCAATAACTATGTCAAACATGGTTACCTGACAAAGCCTGACAAGAAAAAATACCAACGCCAACAGATTGCACGTTTGATTGCTATCACAACCCTCAAGTCTGTATTTTCTATTCAAGAAATAGCACAGACACTGAATACTCTACAAACTCAAGCAAGTTCAGACCAACTCTACGATGCTTTTGTAAACTACATGAACCAAGGAATTGATCCAGCTAACCCCATTATCCAAACCAGCTGCCAAACCGTTAAACTCTATCACCAAACTCTAGACTTAATCGATCATACTCAAGAGGAGGTAATCCAATGAACACTAGTCTTAAACTCAGCAAACAACTCAGTTTTGGAGAGGAGATTGCTAATAGCGTGACCCATGCCGTAGGTGCAGTCACAATGCTCATCTTACTCCCTATTTCATCCACCTATAGTTACGAAGCACACGGATTTTTATCCTCTATCGGCGTTTCCATTTTCGTCATCAGTCTCTTTCTCATGTTCCTCTCATCCACCATTTACCACTCTATGGCCTATGGTTCGACCCACAAATACGTCTTGCGAATTATTGACCATTCTATGATTTATGTGGCTATCGCAGGCTCTTATACGCCCGTCGTCTTGACCTTAATGAATAACTGGTTTGGCTATCTGATTATTGCCATCCAGTGGGGAACGACCATCTTTGGTATTCTCTATAAAATCTTTGCTAAAAAGGTCAATGAGAAATTCAGCCTTGCTCTTTACCTGATTATGGGCTGGTTGGTTCTAACTATCATTCCTGCCATCATCAGTCAAACGACACCAATTTTCTGGAGTCTCATGGTAACTGGCGGACTCTGTTATACAGTTGGGGCTGGATTTTACGCCAAGAAAAAACCTTATTTCCACATGATTTGGCATCTCTTTATCCTAGCAGCATCTGCCCTCCAATACATCGCTATTGTTTATTACATGTAAAAAAGTTGAGAAATTCAATCTCAACTTTTTTCTTTACACATATTAATAAAGTACTGGTGCAAGCGCACATCATCAGTCAATTCTGGATGAAAAGAAGTTACCAACATATTTTTTTCTTGGGCTGCAACGATTTGATTGTCAACTGTTGCTAGAATTTCTACATCTTCTCCAACACTACTGATAATCGGACCGCGAATAAAAGTCATTGGAATCTGACCGACTCCCTTACATTCTGCTTCCGTGTAGAAACTTCCTAATTGGCGCCCATAGGCATTGCGCTCGACCACCATATCCATAGTTCTTAGATGACTCTCTTCCTGAGAAGTAATTTCCTTAGCTAAGAGAATCAAGCCTGCGCAAGTACCAAAAACGGGAAGTCCAGAAAGTATGGTTTCTCGAATGGGAATCAGCATGTCCTGCTCACGTAAGAGCTTGCCCATGGTTGTAGATTCCCCACCAGGTAGTATTAAACCCGCCAAGTCACTCTGATATTGTTGAAAATCATCTAAATTTCTGATTTCAACACTCTCGACACCTAATTGATCTAGCACTTTTGCATGTTCTGCAAAGGCCCCTTGCAAGGCCAATATTCCGATTTTCATCTATTTTCCTCGCTCAGCCATGAGGATTTGGATCTCATTTTCATTGATACCAACCATGGCTTCTCCTAGATCTTCAGAGATTTGAGCTAGGATCTGAGGATTTCGGAAATTAGTTACCGCTTTGACAATGGCACTCGCTCGTTTAACAGGATCTCCTGACTTGAAAATACCTGAACCGACAAAGACACCCTCTGCCCCTAATTGCATCATCAGCGCAGCATCTGCTGGCGTTGCAACACCTCCAGCAGCGAAATTTACAACTGGCAATTTCCCATGTTCATGGACGTATTGAACCAATTCTACAGGGACTTGTAAGTCCTTGGCGGCAACATAAAGTTCGTCCTCACGTAGGTTTTGAATGCGGCGAATTTCCTGATTCATCATACGCATATGACGAACAGCTTGAACAATGTCTCCTGTCCCTGGTTCTCCTTTTGTACGAATCATAGAAGCACCTTCAGCGATACGACGCAAGGCTTCACCCAAGTCCTTAGCCCCACAGACAAAAGGAACTTGGAATTCTTTTTTGTCCACATGGAAACGGTCATCAGCTGGAGATAAAACCTCACTCTCATCGATATAGTCAATTTCAATAGCCTCTAAAATCTGAGCTTCAACAAAATGTCCTATTCTGACCTTGGCCATCACTGGAATACTAACTGCTTCTTGGATTTCCTTAATCATCTTTGGATCACTCATGCGGGAAACCCCACCAACTGCACGAATATCAGCCGGAATCCTCTCCAAGGCCATAACAGCTGCCGCACCAGCAGCTTCAGCGATACGGGCTTGTTCAGGGTTCTGAACGTCCATGATAACCCCACCCTTGAGCATCTGCGCCAAGTTTTTATTTAATTCATAACGATTTTCAGTCATTTCTTTTATCCTCATCATTTGTATTGGTAGCTACCATTTCATTTTAAGTTAGATTAGAATGAATCACAAGATAAAAAAAATGCAATTGTATGGGTACATATTGACTAAAAAACTATCTGACCTTAACTTAAGGCCAGATAGTTCATCAAATTTTATTTTTCAGCTGTAAGTGCAGCCATTGTGATGTAGTTGTATGGTTTGTTGAAGTGTGGCAAGAAGAATAGGTCTGTCAATGCCAATTTATCAATTGTCACATGCTCTTGAATAGCAAGTGAGAACATGTGAATTCCCATACTAATCGCAGGGTCATGTGAAACCATTTGTGCACCAAGAATTTCACGACTATCTTTGTCAAAGACAATCTTGATGGCTACTTCATGGTTATCATGTTTCATGAATTCTGGTTTTTGAAGATCGTTAAAGCCTGTTTCAGTTGCGTTGTAACCAGCAGCTTTCGCTTTTTCAAGAGTCAAACCAGTTGAAACCATGTGAAGACCGTAGATTGAGATACCGTTTGAACCTTGAACACCGATTCCTTCCAATTCATGTCCACAAGCATTGTAAGCACCAACAATACCAGTACGAACTGCGTTTGAAGCAAGTGCGATGTAGCTTGTATCTTTACGAGCGTTGTCATAAACAGTCGCACAGTCTCCAACAGCAAATACACCAGGAAGTGAAGTTTCTTGTTTCTTGTTTACAAGGAAAGCACCGTTACGGAAGAGTTCAATCTTACCATCAGCAAGAGCAGTATTTGGACGGAAACCAACTGCAAGGATAACCATATCCACATCGAAAGTTTCTTTATCAGTAATCAAGCGTTCAACTTTACCGTCACCCTCGATTGCTTTAACAGTTTGACCAAGAGCCAAGCGAATGTTGTGGTCTTCCAAGTTCTTCGCCATCATTTGTGTGAAGTCTCTGTCATAGTAACCGTTCAAAACAGTATCAACGATATCAACAAGGACAACTTCTTTTCCAAGACGCTCAAAGGCTTCAGCAAGTTCAACACCGATGTAACCACCACCAACAACGGCGATACGGTCGAGGTGTTGGCTCTTGTCAGCAAGTTTATTGATAACTTCTTCAGCATTTTGGTACAATTTCACGAATTGTACGTTTTCAAGAGTTGCTTTAAATTCGCGGTTTCCTTTAACAATTTCAACACCTTCGATTGGTGGCAAGATTGGTGTAGAACCTGTAGCGAAAATCAATTTCTCGTATGATTCTTTGTGCTCTTTCCCTTCAACTTCTGCTGTAACTACTTTGTTATCATAGTCGATTGAAAGAACTGGTGAGTTCATGTAAACCTTAGCACCTTTAGCTTCCAATTTTTCTTTATCAGAATAGAACAAGCCTTCAGCACCGTCAATTTGTTCACCGATCCAAAGGGCCATTCCACATCCTAGGAAAGAGATGTTAGAGTTTTGGTCGAATACAACGATTTCGTTCTCATTGCCAAAATTATCCAACATAGTATTAATACATGCTGTACCAGCGTGGTTAGCACCAACTACAACGATTTTACTCATAGAAAAATTCCTACCTTTAATTAAAAATTTACTCTTCTAGTATAACATTTACTGTTAGCGTTTACAAGAGTTTAGCTAATTTTCCCGATTTTTTTGTAAAAAAATGTAAATAATCTGTATTTTATCAGCCATTCTTACAATTACTCTTTATTTTCTGAGCATATTTCTTGACAAGTTTACAAATTTTATTTGTGAAAACGCTGACTTTATGGTATGCTAGTATCATGGAAAGAAAATGTAAGGGGTTAAATTTAATATAAATTTACAATGTTTCAACCTTCTTTTCATAAGAGAAAGGAGTTGGTAGCTTGCCTCTTAGTTCACATTCTGAACGGCTAATGGGGACTACTATCACTATTTCATTAGTAGATGAGCGAGCCGATAGCTTGCTCCAAAAATCCTTTGATTTGCTCAAAGAGCTTGAATACCGCTTCAATGCCAATAGCCAAGAATCTGAGTTGATGGAAATCAATTATCAAGCAGGAATAGCTCCTGTCAAGGTTCATCCAGACCTGTTTGAACTGATTTCACTTGGGTTAGAGCATAGCCTAGCGCCCTCTAGTCATCTCAACATCAGCATTGGTCCCTTAATTCAAACCTGGCGTATCGGTTTTTCGGATGCCAAGGTCGCCCAGCCTCAAGAAATTGAATCGGTGCTACCTTTAATCAATCCTCATTATATCGAGTTAGATTCTTCCACTTCCACTGTGTTTTTGAAACAAAAAGGAATGAAGATTGATCTTGGTTGTTTAGCCAAGGGTTATAGTGCGGATAAAGTTGCCCAATTTCTGAGAGAAGAGGGAGTAACATCTGCCTTGATCAATCTGGGAGGGAATATCCTGACTATTGGAAAAAATCAGGCAAGAGGAAATCAGCCTTGGCAAATCGGGATTCAAGACCCAGCCAATCCGAGGGGAAATCACTTAATGACCATCCCTGCTGTCAATCAATCTGTCGTGACTTCAGGCATTTATGAACGTCACCTGACTATCGATGGAAAAGATTATCATCATATTTTTGACAGTCAAACAGGATATCCTGTTGAAACGGAACTAGCGAGTCTCACCATCATCTCTGATAAATCCGTTGATGGTGAAATATGGACAACTCGTCTTTTTGGAGAAAGACCGACTTCTATCCTCTGGCAAGTCGAAAGTTTAGAGGGCATCGAAGCTATCCTCATCGATAAGGAAGGTCACCTAAGCTGTTCTTCAGGAATTCCTACTCTATAGAAATAGATGTTTCAATGGAGTTTTAAAATCGTATTATGTAAAAAGAGAAAGGAAATCTCATGTTAAAACTTATTGCTATTGTTGGAACAAATTCAAAACGTTCTACAAACCGCCAATTGCTTCAATACATGCAAAAACACTTTGCTGAAAAAGCTGAAATTGAACTTGTTGAAATTAAAGACATTCCTGTCTTCAATAAACCAGCTGACAAGCAAGTACCTGCTGAAATTTTAGAAATTGCTGCTAAAATTGAAGAGGCAGATGGCGTTATTATCGGTACTCCTGAGTATGACCACTCTATCCCAGCTGTTTTGATGAGCGCTCTTGCTTGGTTGTCATACGGTATTTACCCACTTTTGAACAAACCAATCATGATTACTGGTGCTTCTTACGGTACACTTGGTTCATCACGTGCTCAAATGCAACTTCGCCAAATCTTGAATGCCCCAGAAATTAAAGCAAGTGTCCTTCCAGATGAATTCTTGCTTTCACATTCTCTTCAAGCCTTCAATAACAATGGAGATTTAGTGGATCTTGATGTTATTCAAAAAATGGATGCCATTTTTGACGACTACCGTATCTTTGTAAAAATTACAGAAAAATTGCGCAATGCGAAAGAATTACTTCGCAAAGATGCCGAAGATTTTGACTGGGAAAATTTGTAAAATAGGAGAGCAGAAAGAATGAAATTTGTTGGACTTGTAGGATCAAATTACGATCAATCATATAACCGTAAACTCTTGGAATTTATCCGTCGTCACTTCAAACTAAAATTTGAATTAGAAGTGCTTGAAATTGACGAAGTTCCAATGTTTAACCAAGATGAAAAATGGGATGAAAGTTTCCAATTACGTTATCTTTATAATAAAATCACACGGGCTGATGGTGTTATCATTGCAACTCCTGAGCACAACCACACTATCACAGCTTCCCTAAAATCTGTTCTCGAATGGCTTTCATACGAAGTTCATCCATTTGAAAACAAGCCAGTTATGATTGTGGGTGCTTCTTACTACGACCAAGGTACTTCTCGTGCCCAAGTTCACCTTCGTAAAATTCTTGATGCACCTGGAGTCAATGCCTACACTCTTCCTGGAAATGAATTCCTTCTTGGTAAAGCTAAAGAAGCTTTTGACTCAGAGGGGAATATCACAAACGAAGGAACTATTAATTTCCTTGAAACATGTTTAGACAACTTTGTAAAATATGTGGGAGTCGTTTCAAAATTGAAAAAACCAAAACCAATCGCACCAGAAGACTTATATTGTACAAATTCAATTGCAACTACCATCCAAGGTGTTGATCCAGATGATCCTGAATGGGTAGAAAAAGCTGCTGAACTTGTTGGAGCTGTTTCTGGAGATACTTACGTTAAATTAGACCACGGTATCTTGACAGTTAACCAAATTGATATGTTCTTGAAGGCAATGCCATTTGAATTGACATTTGCAGATGATAATAATCAATTCTTGTACTTTAATAACGCACACCAAGACCCAGATACAATGTTTGGTAAACGTGTACGTGCTCAATCAGGAAATAGATTAGGAACAGTACACGGTACATTGCCAGATTCTAGAATGAAAAACGTTGAATGGGTTGTCGGCGTATTGCGTAATGGGGACCAAGAATATGTCCGTACAATTGTGCCAGGAACACCAGAAGGCGTTATTAATACCCATAATTACCAAGCAATGTACTATCCAGATGGTTCATATGCCGGAATTAATGAAATCATCTTTAATTTCCAACCATGGCTTGACTGGTACCTCAATACAACTGGTCAACGTCTAGTCGGTGGAAATGCTGCAGCTCCTGCTGGCGGACATGGTCACGGCGATGCAGATGCTACATCTGGAGCTTCTGATGCAGGTGATGCTGGAGGCCACGGTGGTGGCGCAGACGCTACATCTGGCGCAAGTAACTAATACTTTTAGGAACCATTTTGGTTCCTTTTTTAGCGAAAAAAGACTAGCAGACAAAAACTGCTAGTCTTTTGGTTATTATTTTATCTATCCTTATTAAAAGAAAGAATACTTATTATGAATTTGGATCATCGAGACTACGGCCATGTAACCCTTTTTCACGTTGGACTTGACGTAGTTTCTCTGGTGTAACATCGTTTCCTTCTTCGTCCACAATTTTAATCCCTTCGATGTGGTGACGAACAGTGCGACGATAACCTTCGATGTACTCCTCACGTAGTTTGGCTTGTTCTACTTTTTCTTCTGGGGTCAAGCCTTCTGTTTTTTTCTTTTTGGCAAGCTCGTTAATACGATCAATTTTTTTAGGATTCATGTTTCTCTCCTTTATGATAAGATTTAATCCGTTTAACAGATTTTATTTAGTATTGATTTGATTAAAACGTGCAAGTTTAGCTGCTTTCTTGGTTAATTGCGACAAGATTGCCAAACGATTTTGTCGAACAGTCTGATCTTCAGCCATAACCATGGTATTCTCAAAGAATGCATCAATGACTGGGCTAAGAGCAAAGAGTTGTTTCAATTGCTGACTGGCAGTCCCTGACAAAACGAGTGATTCTACTGCTTCTGCCAAAGTTTTCTCTTCTTCATTCTCAAAGAGAGCTGAATCAACTGTAGCAATTCCTTCTGCCTTCTCAGCCAAATTAAAGGCACGAGAAAGTGATTCAACAGATGGTTTAAAGTCTTCTTCCTTACTTGCTTCTACAAGAGCACTTGCTGCTTCCAACATATCCGCCACAACAAAGTTTGATCCTGCAAGAACGGCTTCCTTGATATCTTTTGGAGTAGAACCCATCATCTTATCAACACGAGCCTTGATAAAATCCATAACCTCTGCCTTATTTTCATAAGTCAAGCTGTCAAATTTCAATGCATAAAGGCTATCTATCAGCTCGTCCATAGCAATGTGCCAACCAAAGGCATCCAAGATACGAACCACACCTTGCGTCGCACGACGAAGGGCATAAGGGTCATTAGAACCTGATGGAATCAAGCCTACTGAGAAGAAACTCAAAATCGTATCCAATTTGTCTGCAATGGCTAGAATGGCTCCAACCTTGCTCTCTGGAAGTTCTCCTTCGGCTGATGTAGGCATGTAGTGTTCACGAATAGCAGCTGCTACCGCTGGAGTTTCCCCAGCAAGAAGGGCATATTTTTCACCCATAATTCCTTGGAGTTCGTCAAACTCACCAACCATACCTGTCAACAAGTCAAACTTGTAAATGGCTGCTGCACGGGCTAGGTCAATCGTTTCATCCGCTGACAAACCAGCTTTTTCTGCCAAGAGAATAGCAATCTGACCAGTACGAATCATGTGTTCACGAAGGGAACCAATTTTCTCATGGAAGGTTACATTGTTTAATTTTTCAACAAGATCTGAAATCACCAATTTTTGGTCTTCACGCCAGAAGAATTCTCCGTCTTCCAAGCGAGCTACCAAGACTTTTTCATTTCCTTTGATGACATTTTCCAAATGATCTGCGTTTCCATTACGAACAGAAATGAAGTTTGGCAAGAGTTTACCATCTTGATCACGGACAACAAAGTACCGTTGGTGTTCCTTCATCGAAGTCACCAAAACTTCTTCTGGAACTTCAAGGTATTTGGCATCAAAACTTCCCATAAAGGCAGTTGGGTATTCAACCAAGTTCAAGACTTCATTAAGCAAGTCCGTATCAATTTCGATATGTACACCATGCTCAGTTTCGATTGCTTTGATTTGGTCAACAATCATTTGCTCACGTTCACGAGGATCCGCGATTACAAACTGCTTACGAAGGTCTTCTTCGTAGCTCAATGCTGACTGAATCTTAGTTTCTTGTCCCAAGAAACGATGACCACGGCTCACACGATCACCCTTAATATCAAGAAAATCCAAGTCAAACTCTTCTTCATCTAAAAGAACAGTTAAAGTGTGAACAGGGCGGATGTATTCAAAGGTGTTGTTAGCCCAATGCATGCTGACAGGGAAAGTCAAGGACTTCAAGACATCTACAACACCAGGAACAATGGCTTCAACTGCTTGACCAATTTCTTCCTTGGTAACATAGACATATTCTTCACCCTTGATTTCACGGAATTTGATATCTTCAACAGTCAATCCTTTTCCACGGACAAATCCTTGAGCTGCTTTGGTAAAATTTCCATCACTATCCAAGGCAATTTTCTTTGCTGGCCCCTTAAAATCTTCAGTCAAATCAGACTGTTTATCTGCAAGACCAGTCACACGAACAGCCAAACGACGTGGTGTTGAGAAGGTCTGAATAGCTTCAAAAGACAGACGGTTTTCCTTGAGGAAGGCTGCCATTTTTTCGCCTAGTTGTTTTTCACTTGGCGTAACAACATAGGCTGGTAATTCTTCAAGACCGAGTTCTACTAATAAGTTTTTTGTCATGTTTTTTCTCCGAAAAATATCTTTTTATTTTCCAGTTTGCCTTATGTGATTGGCACGCAAGCAATCAACTTCGTTGTTTCATTGCTAAAATTGGAGCCAAAAGTCTCCAATTTTGCCTAGTATCCTTAGTTTCACTAAGGATACCTTCATCACTGCAGCAACTGGTTCAGGGCTCACACTGTTCGCCCATTTTCGTAATTTGTCACTTTCTTTATTCCGCGTCTTCTGCTAAGAGTTTAGCTCTTGTTTCTTCATCCAAAAGTGGGTAGCCTAGGCGTTTGCGTTCTGCGACAAAGGTTTTGGCTACGACACGGGCCAAGTTACGGATACGAGCGATATAGCCTGCGCGCTCTGTTACAGATACGGCACCACGCGCATCAAGCAGGTTAAAGGTATGTGAACATTTGAGAACATAGTCATAGGCAGGGTGCACTAATCCTTCTTCCAAGGCACGACCAGCTTCTTTTTCAAACTTATCAAAGTTTTCCAGCAACATTTCTTGATCTGAAATTTCAAATGAATATTTTGAGTGCTCATACTCAGGCTGGATAAAGATTTCTCCGTATTTTACACCATCAGCCCACTCGATATCATAGACAGAGTCTACTTCTTGAATGTAAGAAGCCAAACGCTCCAAACCATAGGTAACTTCCGCAGTCACAGGGCCAGTTGCCAATCCACCTACTTGTTGGAAGTAAGTGAACTGAGTGATTTCCATACCATCAAGCCAAACTTCCCAACCGAGACCTGCAGATCCAGTCGATGGATTTTCCCAGTTATCCTCAACGAAACGAATATCGTGTTCCAAAGGATTGATTCCCAATTTTTCCAAAGACTCAAGGTAAAGTTCTTGGATGTTTGATGGAGATGGCTTCATGACCACCTGGAATTGGTGGTGTTGGTAAAGACGGTTCGGGTTTTCTCCGTAACGACCGTCAGCAGGACGACGTGATGGCTCTACATAAGCCGCATTCCATGGCTCAGGTCCGATAGCACGAAGGAAAGTGTAAGGACTCATTGTCCCCGCACCTTTTTCATTATCATAAGCCTGCATAAGCATACAACCTTGGTCATTCCAAAATTGTTGCAAAGTCAAAATAATTTCTTGAAATGTTAATTTCTTAGACATTGTTTACTCCTTTAGTTTTTATATTTCTTTTTCAATTAATTTCTGCTGAACAAACCAATTTAATAAGGGTAGAGTTTTATCTGTATTTGCCCATAAATGATAAGAATCGAAGACCGCTTGTACACTACCTAGATTTTCTACCAACTTATCTATTGTCAAAAAACTACGCCAGTATTCGTAAAAAATACTTGCATAGTTCTTATCATAAGTCGAAGAACCAAAATCATTCAATGAATGCCAACCATACTTCTTCTGAAAAAGTTCTACAAGAGATTGATTACAAATTTTTTCCGCTTGAAATTCCTCTTCTGTCAAGAAATACTTGCGACTAATATATTCAACCATCCCCTCTTCGAACCATATATAAGAGTCGTAACCATCAAAATCATCTAAAAAATACTCCGACCAATGAGCTAACTCATGTCCTACAATCTGTAAGAGGAAATTTTCAGATAAAGAATGATAGTGACTTTCTATTGCTTGAGTTTGCTGAGAACACTCGTAGTCCATCAACTGATACAAATACAACTCTTTCCAAACAGCTAAATCAGGCGTCATAACCATTCGTCTATTATTTGTATAGGCTGGAACTGCACTTTCCCTAATAATCTGTGTAGCAGCATTAAAACTTGACCAAATAATGGCTTGCGGTAAATCACAGACTGCAAGTTCATTCTTTAAAAAAGATTGATAATCTTTCAACTTTTCAGTATTTCTTACTACAAAATCACGAAATGTAGCTAGTTGACTATCGTCTTTTACAAGATAAAGGTTTTCCACGTCTCTCCTTTCTTTCACATAATAGACTGAATAAGCGAAAGAACCGCGTCCGACAATCCTAGGTTGATTTAACCTAGGGGCGTCAAAAACGCGGTTCCACCCTAATTTATTACTTCATTGTTTTTGAAAATACTACAGAAAGCGCCAGCTCTTTATTTTGTCCTACTTGGCTCCCACTATCCCAAGCTCGCTTGAAGAACGCCATAAGACTTTCTTTCCTGCTGACTATTATATCAAAAATTGGAACAATGTACAATTCTTTTTATGATTTTCTAGAAATCCATATCATCAACTCGTGGAGCACCAGACTGAACAGCAATTGTTTTTAAGGTTTCACGTTCCTCATGACTCAATTCAATTCCAAAGCAATCAAGATTAGCCTGAATACGAGATGCTGTGACAGATTTCGGAAGCGGTAAAAATCCTTCTGCCAAGCTCCAGGCCAAGGCTATTTGAGCAACCGATTTTCCGTGATTTAGCGCTATTTCTTGCACTTGCTTGCTATCAAACAGTTCTCCCTGACCAAAAGGTCCCCAAGCTTCCAATAAAATTCCTTTTTCTCGACAGTAATCTACGACTTCCTCTTGATACACACCTGGCGCCAAGCGGATTTGATTGACCGCTGGAAGAATTTTTGCTGTTTCAAGCAAGGCATCCAAATGATGGGGAAGGAAATTACTAACTCCAATAGCACGGATTTTGCCTTCTTGATAGAGGTCTTCCATCGCTCTCCAAACTTCTGCATTTCGGATTTTCCATTGGTCATTTTCTCTGAGCGGTTTTGGATTTGGCCAATGAATCAAATACAAATCCAAATATTCCAAGCCCAGCTTCTCTAAAGACTCTTCAAAAGCCTGACGAGATTGCTCATAGCTATGATTTGTATTCCACAATTTACTGGTTACAAAAATTTCCTCACGCGGAACGCCACTATCTTGAATGGCACGACCAACGCTTTCTTCATTTTTATAAATAGCTGCCGTATCGATATGGCGATAGCCTGCCTTTAAAGCCTCTAGTACAGCTTGATAGGCAATCTCTCCATTTTCAGCTTTCCAGGTTCCAAATCCCAGTACTGGAATTGTAACACCATTGTTTAAAGTATAAGATTTCATTATTTTTCCTTTCTATGAGAAGAAAATCCAAAGAGCCAAATTTTCAAGGAAAACTTTTCTCTTTAGATTTTGTGTATTATTGATTGCGGTCGTAATAGAGCTGATGAGCTTTAAGACGAGAGTCTAACAAATCTGGAATTGTCACAAAGTCATAACCCTGACCTTTCAAATAGTCAATGACCTTTGGTAAAGCATTCACTGTTTCAGCATGGATATCATGCATGAGAATAATAGAACCATTCTTGACTTCACGCTGAATTTCTGTCAAAATAGATGCTTCATTTTTACTCTTCCAGTCCAGACTATCTACATCCCACATAATAAAGCTCAAATCTAAGCTATTGCGAATGTCGTCTGTAATGGCTCCATAAGGCGGACGCATGAGTTTTGAACTAGAACCCAACACTTTAGTTAGCGCATCCTCAGTATCAGTAATTTGTTTTTTAGCTTCATCAAGGGAAAGTTTTGAAAGCACTGGATGACTCCAACTATGGTTTCCAATGACATGTCCATCCGATTTCATGCGTTTCAAAATCTCTTCATTACCAGAAACATTCTTACCTAGTACAAAGAAAGTTGCCTTGATACCATACTTAGAAAGAGTATCTAATGCTTGATTTGTCGTTGCAGGATTCGGGCCATCATCAAAAGTCAAGGCTACTACTTTACGATTTTTCTTTTCATAATAAGCCTTATATAGCTCTGCATCCTTATCTAATAAATAAGAGGACTGAATGACCTCAAAGAAACTAGATACTGGCAAGGCAATCTCGTCTAGATTTTCCACTGATTGACTTGGATAAAGGATAATTTGGCTATCCTTATAATCAAAGTTCCATGCAGACAAGTCTTGATCAGAGAAGCCTTTAACAATTTGATCAATCTTTTCTTGGTCCAATTTCTTATCCTGTAAAAAAGAGGTCATTTCTTTAATCAGCTGTTCTTTGGCTTTACTAGCATCTGAAAATAATTGATCAAGTGTAAAAGATTTGCCATCTTCTGTCAAATGTACTTTTGCCAGACTAGTTTTTTCAGTCTCTTCAACTTTTGACGAAGTTAAATCATAGACTTGTTTCATCACACTTCGGTTGACAATCCCTTTTAAAGTCGAATCCTGTTTCTCCGTATAATAAAAAACCAGATTTTCCTTGTCTTCCAGATTTTCCTTAATATCCTGTGTCATGATTTCTTTTACAGATGAAATCACTTGTTCCCCTTGGAGAGGATAATAGGCAATTACTTCTGATTGTCCCTTACGAAAATGATCTTTCTGATTTCCCTCACTCAATTGATTATCTTTATCATTTTTTAAAGACTCAATTTTTTGTTCGAAACTTTGCTTTGTATATACTTTGTATCCAATCATTGAACCAAGGACGCAAATACTTACTGAAAAGATAGCTACCAGGGCTATTAAACCGATTCTCTTTTTATCGTGCTCAACACGTTTTGCTCTACTTTTATCCATAAGACCATCATATCAAATTCAAGCTATAATTTCAATGATTTTGGAGGAAATAGTATATTAAAAAGAGAGGAAGTCCCCCTCTTAAGATTTTATTTTACTGCTTCTTTCAAAGTATCTACCTTATCCAAACGTTCCCATGGAAGGTCAATATCTGTACGTCCCATGTGTCCATAAGCTGCTGTTTGACGGTAAATTGGACGCTTGAGATCAAGCATTTGGATAATCCCTGCAGGACGAAGATCAAAGATTTGACGCGCTGCTTTTTCAAGCTTGCTTTCAGCTACTGTTCCTGTACCAAAGGTATCGATACGGACAGAAACAGGTTGCGCAACACCGATGGCATAGGCCAATTGCACTTCCGCTTTTTTAGCCAAACCTGCTGCAACAATATTCTTGGCAATATAACGAGCTGCATATGAGGCAGAACGGTCCACCTTAGTCGCATCTTTACCAGAGAAGGCACCACCACCGTGACGAGAGTAGCCACCATAGGTATCCACGATAATCTTACGACCAGTCAAGCCTGAGTCTCCTTGAGGTCCACCGATTACAAATCGACCAGTTGGATTGATGAAGAATTTTGTTTGCTCATCCAAGTAAGAGGCTGGAATAACCTCTTTGATAACCTTGCTAATGACATCATTGTGAATTTGTTCGTTGCTGACTTCTGGATCGTGCTGAGTTGAAATAACAACTGTGTCCACACGTACTGGACGGTCATTTTCATCATACTCAACTGTAACTTGTGATTTAGCATCTGGACGAAGATAGCTGATTTCACCAGACTTACGAAGTTCTGCCAGACAACGAACCAACTTATGACTGAGTGAAATTGGCAATGGCATGAGCTCTTCTGTTTCATCCACTGCAAATCCAAACATGAGCCCTTGGTCTCCAGCTCCAATTAAGTCCAATGGATCTTGGTCTGCATTTCCACGAACCTCCAAGGCTTCATTAACACCTTGGGCAATATCTGGTGACTGCTCAACAAGTGACGGATGGACTCCCACCGTCTCAGCAGAAAAACCATATTCTGTATTGGTGTAGCCAATCTCTGCAATGGTATCACGAACCACACGGTTAATATCCACATAGGCATTTGTAGATATTTCACCAAAAACATGGACGGAACCAGTATATACAGCTGTCTCAGCAGCAACGTGCGCATCTGGATCCTTAGCTAAAATAGCATCCAAAATCGCATCTGAAATTTGGTCTGCAATCTTATCTGGATGCCCCTCAGATACAGATTCAGACGTGAATAATTTACGTTCTGACATAAAAATGTCCCCCCTTAAAAATAGTGTTATAGAGTTACAAAGTACTGATAGGAAATTTCTTAGTGCTGAATACCTACCATCTTATCGGGACTATATAACTTTATCATTATACCATTTTTTAACGCAATTTACAGTCTTTAATGTAGTGTTTCTGTTTAGATAGTTCGTTCTCATAAATAAAAAAAGTTGGAGCTCAGTACTCCAACAATTACTATTAAAATGTTTGGCGTTTTGCTTTGCGCTCTGCACGACCGCGAGCACGATTTTCAGCACGCTTGGTTTTGCGGCGCTTTTCATCAACCGCCCATTGAATTTTTTTCTTATAACCTGGTTTGACTTTTTTCTTTTTCTTTTTAACCAAACCAATCATTTCGATATCAAGTTTATCTTGTTTTTTCTCACGGTTGACACGACGATCACGGTCATAAGTATCTTGAAATTCCCCGTCTTTGACCATCTTCGGAGTAAATTTAATTCCTAATTTCTCCAACTCACAGATATCCGAGTCATCGCTTGGCTGATAAAGAGTAATAGCTGTACCTGGTAGGCCATTGCGTCCGGTACGACCAACACGGTGCACGAAGAAGGATAAGTCTTGCGGAATGGCATCATTGATGACATGGCTGACACCTTCAATGTCAATCCCACGCGCTGCCAAGTCTGTTGCGACAATATACTCAAAATCCAGATTTTTCACCTGGTTCATGATACGTTTGCGCTCACGAGGGGCAATATCCCCATGGATTTTTGCCACCTTCAAACCTTGAGCAGTCAGATATGAATGCAATTCATCAGCACGCGTTTTAGTGTTAACAAAAATCATTGCCAAATACGGTTGCATCAACTGAGTCAACTGGTAAATTTGAGCATTCTTATCTCGGCCCTTGGTCGAAATCAACCAATTATCAATGGTATCAGAAATGACCGTTTTGGTCTTGATTTTCTCCATAACAGGATTTGATAAGTATTTTTTCAAGAATGGTTGCAGTTTTTGTGGAATAGTCGCTGAGAAGACCATGAATTGCAGGTCTTTTGGAAGGCTTCCAGCAATCTTATCAACAGTTTCTAGGAATCCCATATCCAAGGTCATGTCTGCCTCATCGACCACAAAGGTCTTAGCTTTATGAATAGCTAAATCACCAGACTTAACCAAGTCATAGATACGACCTGGCGTACCGATAACAATATGAGGCTGGTTGCTTGCCAATTTCTCAATCTGGCGAGCCTTATCTGTCCCCCCCACATAATTAACCACACGAACTTCTACTTCTGAGTGAGTAGCAATCTGACGGGCTGCTTGGTAAATTTGAGTAGCTAATTCTCGGCTCGGTGCAGTAATGACTGCTTGAACACTATCGCTGGCTTCATCTAATTGCTGGAAAATCGGCAATAGGAAAGTGTGAGTCTTACCCGAACCTGTTTTTGATTCACCGACTAGGTCACGACCTGCCAAAACAATCGGAATCAACTTATCTTGCACCTCTGTTGGAGTTGTAAATTTCAACTCCTCCAAGGCTTCTCTAATATAGTTTTTAAATTGAAATTTCGTAAATGACATAATATCCTCGATTCTATCTATCCTATCAATTATACCATATTTTATTCCATTTCAGTAGTCTCACTTATTTAGGCTATTTCCAGTAGCTTTTATAGTCAGAAAAAGGCTGGAATATTATAATTCCAACCTCTTTTTAGTCATTATTTCCAGTTTAAAATAGCATTCAAGCCATAGTGATCACTAACTTGCGGACTATTGTTGCCATCAAATACGACATGTAAATTTTCCACCGCTAACTCTTTGGTAGTAAAAACATAGTCGATTCGAAGGGGTTCTGTGTTCCCCTTCCAGCCATCAATTTCTGGTGGAACAGTATAGCTACCACTTTTCTCTTGAGCAACTTCAAATGCGTCTTGTAAGCCTAGTGGACTAGCTAAAATAGCTTGGTAACCTTCCTGACCAGCTGGGTTGTTGAAATCTCCAGCAAGCAAAAGTGGCTTGTTCAATTCTTTCAAGACAGCCTCAAATCGCGCCCATTCTTCTTGGAAACCTTTATCCCACCAAGAAAGGTGTACACTGGCAACTGCAAGCTCCTTACCATTAACTACAGTTTCAGCCAGGGCGACACGGCGAGTATGATAGTCTGTTGGATCATCCACATCTGAAATCAAAATTTCTCTTGCTTCAATATGTGTTTTAGACAAGATAGCCACACCTTCATGGTAGCGGTCATAACCAATATGGTTATAGGCCCAAGTCCAGTAGTAATCTTTCCCTTGCTCTGATAACTTTTCAACCAAAAGTCTAACATAATGGTCTTGGTGAATAGGCTCAGCTGCTGGCAAAGCTTGATAAAGGTCATTAACCTCCACCTCTGGCGAAGTAATCTCCTGATTGATTTCTTGGAAACATATCAAATCATAGTCTTTATCAAGAATATCTTCAAGCAAGAGCTGGAATTTTTCCTCAGCTTCTTTTTCCATCCAACTGTGAGTATTGAGTGTTAAAAATTTCATTCTTTTCTCCCAAAATAAGAGGTTGGAATACAGCTTCCAACCTCAAGTATATTACAATTCTACTTTAGCAACTGCTGATTTAGCTGCAAGAGAACCTGTTTTTTCTAATTTAACTGATTTAATTGCATCACCATTTGTGAAGACAACTACTGTTGAAGTTTCACGACCTGCTGCACGGATAGCATCCAAGTCAGCTGTGACAAGGAGATCTCCTGCTGCAACTTTTTGTCCTTCAGCAACATGAACTGTAAATGGTTTTCCTTCAAGACTTACTGTGTCCAAACCAATGTGAACCAATACTTCAAGACCTGCTTCAGTCACAAGACCAAGAGCATGTTTTGTAGGGAAGATGCTTGATACAGTACCTGAAACTGGAGATACAATGTTTCCATTTGCAGGTTCTACAGCAAATCCGTCGCCCATCATTTTTTGAGCAAATACTGGATCTTTAACTTGTTCCAAGGCAACAACTTGACCGTCTGCTACTGAGTAAACTTCCTCAGTAAGACCTTTGAAGTGAACAGTGTTTTGTTGCGCTTCTGTCATTTGACTTGGAAGAGTTTCAGGAATGATTTCACCTGAATCAAGGATATCTTGGATATCAGATTTCAATACGTCTGCTTTTGGACCGTAGATAGCTTGAACTCCTTGTCCTTTCATGACAAGACCCATAGCTCCTTCTGCTTTCCATTGTTCTGCATCACCGACTTTGTCAGCATCTTTTACAGTTACACGAAGACGAGTCATACATGCATCAACATCAACGATGTTTGCACGTCCACCAAGAAGGTTAATAATGTTTACAGCTTGAGAGCCTGCTGCAACTTTCACTTCGCTACTAGCTTCTTCTGAACCTTCAGCAGTTTCGTAATTTCCGTTACGTCCTGGAGTTGCGTAGTTGAATTTTTGAATCATGAAGTTTGCGATAAAGTACATGATTACGGCAAAGAGAACAGTTACCCAGATAAAGTTAACGATATCCATACCAATACCAGCATTAATTGCTAGTGGTGTACGAGTCAAGAATTCAATTGAACCGAATGAGTGGACACGTAGGTTTACTACGTCAGCCATAGCGAAGGCAGCACCTTGAACAAGTGAGTAAACAAGATACATAGGTGTTGCTACAAACATGAACATGTATTCGATTGGTTCAGTAACCCCTGTCAAGAATGTTGCAAGAGCTGTCGCAATCATCATACCTTTATATTGATGTTTCTTATCAGCATCGACATTACGGTAGATAGCAACGATCATACCCATCAAGATACCGAATGAACCGATCATTTGTCCAACTTTGAAACGAGCTGGGTGAACAGTATCTAACAATTGTTGGTAGTGACTTGCATCTGTACCTTTAAGGTTAACAAGGTCTGTTACCCATGCAAGCCATAGTGGGTCTTGACCAAATACTTGAGTACCTTTAGCTGCACCAGTTAAAATGTCATAAGTACCACCAAGAGCTGTGTAGTTCATTGGGATAGTCAACATATGGTGAAGACCAAATGGCAAGAGCAAACGTTCCAAAGTACCATACAAGAATGGTGCAAGGATTGGAGCAGTTTCTTGTGAGTTGGCAATCCAGATACCAAAGCTATTGATACCTGTTTGAACTACTGGCCAGAAGGCAGCAAGTAGAATTGCAGCGATTGCTGAACGAAGAATAACTACAAATGGTACGAAACGTTTCCCGTTGAAGAATGAAAGTGCATCAGGAAGTTTACGGAAGTTGTAGTATTTATTGTAAGCAGTTGCCCCTACAAAACCTGAGATAATCCCTACAAACACACCCATGTTCAATGCTGGAGCTTCAAGAACACTAATGAAGTAATCAGCAACTTTGATTGAACCACCAAAGAGAGTTGTGACCATAGCATCTGGATTTTTCAACATATCTCCTGATACACCAAAGATTGTACCAGTGATACGGTTAATCAAGATGAAGGCAAGACCAGCGGCGAAAGCACCACCAGCACGTTCTTTAGCCCAGCTTCCTCCAATTGCTAGGGCAAACAAAATGTGAAGGTTACCGATAACCCCCCAACCAATTTGCTCAAGAATTCCACCTGTAACTACAAGTGGTGCAAAAGTTGGGTTAATCATTACGATAGACTTACCGATTGAAATCATCAAACCAGCAGCCGGCATAACCGCGATAACCACCATCAAAGCCTTACCGAATTTTTGCCAAAACTCGAAAGACAAGACATTTTTGAATGTATCTTTCATCATTCAAATCTCCTTTATTTTTATTTAGGCAAACGTTTTACGAAAACGTTTGCACTTTCTACAATTCAATTATACCACTTTTTTTTTTTTTGTAAAGGCTTTTATTAAAAAAAGTAGACTTTTTTCTAAAATTTTTGTAGTAAAAAAGG
Organism: Streptococcus mitis; assembly: GCA_032511625.1. Taxonomy (GTDB): domain Bacteria; phylum Bacillota; class Bacilli; order Lactobacillales; family Streptococcaceae; genus Streptococcus; species Streptococcus mitis_DL. The sequence goes on from JAWFOO010000003.1 coordinate 30,233, forward strand.
AGATAGTAAAATCTCCTCAAATATACATCTATTAAAATTTAGACTTTTAAGAATCGGCGCATGGAAATTCCTGATCCCAGTGAACCAATGAAAATTCCAATCACAAATAATAAGGCAATCATCAGTGGACTGAATACTTCTGGTGATATCATTGAAAGGTTCTGACCAACTAATGACTTATTAACCGATTGGTAAACCATTTTATAGACAATAAATACCAAAACTGATGGAAGTGTTGCTCCAAGCAAACCGATGAAGGCACCTTCAAGCAAGAAAGGCCCGCGGATATAGCCATTCTTAGCACCTACTAAACGCATGATTTGAATTTCACGGCTTCGTGAAATGATGGTGATACGTATAGTATTAGAAATCAAGAACACCGCAATGAAAATCAATAATCCAGCGATAACTAGTCCCCAGACACGAATAAATGAGGCTAACTTAAACAAGCGTTCTGTATTAGCACCACCATCTTGAACTTCTGATACACCTTCGATTTTTTTAGCCTCTTCTGCTACTGTCTTTACATCACTTGGTGTATTTGTATCAACGATATATGCATCATAGAGAGGATTGGCATCGCCTTCAAAGATTTTCCAGTTGTCCCCCATCGTTTCTGTCAACTTTTCATATTGTTCTTCTTTACTTGAAAACGTAACACTTTTAACGGTTGACATACCTTTTAAAGCATCATATACCTTATGGTAGTCGTTATTTGTAACAGTTTGACCTTCTTTTTCAATAGTCTCACTATTATCAGCTACGTCCTTACGAATGTATACCATTACTCGGACATTATTTTCGATATCTGTAGCTAGTTTAGCCGTATTAAAGATAACAGATGCAAATATTGCAACCAAGGTCAAAGTAATCATAACTGAACTGACAGCAGCTACTGTCATCCAGCCATTTCGTTTCAAACTTTTTAATGATTCAAATAAATGACGAAAAAATCTACTAATCATCGTATCCATATTCTCCTTTAGCTTCGTCACGAACGACACGGCCATTTTCAATGGCAATGACACGGTGGCGCAAGGTATTTACAATCTGACTGTTGTGGGTAGCCATCAAGACAGTTGTACCTTGGAGATTGATGCGTTCCAATAAATTCATAATTTCCCATGAATTATCCGGATCCAAATTTCCTGTTGGCTCGTCCGCAATCAATACTTTTGGATTGTTTACAATGGCACGCGCAATCGCTATACGCTGTTGTTCTCCCCCCGAAAGTTCATTTGGAAAAGAACGAACCTTATGCTTCAATCCAACCAAGTCTAAAACTTCCATAACACGTTTTTTGATGTTACGACGGCTCTCACCGATTACTTCCATTGCATAGGCAATATTTTCATAAACAGTTTTCTTTGGCAAGAGTTTGTAATCCTGAAAGACTACCCCGACACTACGACGTAGAAGTGGGACATCTTTCTTCTTAATTTTAACCAGATTAAAACCAGCAACAGATAAGCTTCCTTTTTCGATTTTTACTTCGCGGTACAAAGCTCTAATAAATGTTGACTTCCCAGCTCCTGACGGACCTACGATATAGGCAAATTCCCCGGGTTCAACAGTGACTGAGACACCTCGCAAAGCTGTCGTTCCGTTATCATACTTTTTGACAACATCTCTCATTTCAATGATTGACATGTGAGTTCCTTTCTATCTTAGCTGATTCGCCACTTGAGATAAGCATCGATAAAACCATCTAGGTCTCCATCCATAACCTTATCTACCTGCGCAACTTCAAAGCTAGTTCGATGATCTTTTACCATAGTATAAGGCGTGAAAACATAAGAACGGATTTGACTTCCCCATGTGATTTCCTTTTTCTCACCCTTGAGGGAATCGACTTCCGCAGCTTTCTTTTCTTGCTCCATTTGATAGAGCTTGGCCTGTAACATCTTCATAGCTCGATCTCTATTTCCATATTGGGTACGATCGACCGTTGACTGAACGACAGTTCCCGTAGGAATGTGTGTCAAACGCACCCCTGTTGAAACTTTATTGACGTTTTGTCCACCAGCACCACCTGAACGGAAGGTATCCATCTTGATATCATCTTCACGGATTTCCACTTCAATAGTATCATCCAGCTCAGGCATCACTTCTACAGATGTGAAAGAGGTATGGCGACGTTTAGCAGAGTCAAATGGTGAAATTCGCACCAAACGGTGTACCCCCATTTCTGACTTGAGAAGACCATAGGCATTAGGTCCTTCAAATGATAAGGTTACTGACTTGATACCAGCTTCATCTCCTGCTTGGTAATCCAAGACTTCTACTTTAAAGCCTTTAGCATTTCCATAGCGAGTGTACATACGAAGCAACATATCACCCCAGTCTTGAGCCTCTGTACCACCGGATCCTGGATGGATTTCCAAGATGGCATTATTATGGTCATAAGGTTCTGACAAGAGAAGGGTCATTTCGTAACTGGTCATCATCTTATCCAGCTCTGACAACTGTTCAACCAATTCTTCATGCACAGACTCATCTTCAGCTAAAAAGTCCAATAAAATTTCGACTTCATCCTGCAACTCTTCCATTTTGTGGAAAGTGTTGTAGGTGTTTTTTAATTCATTTAATTCTTGCGACGTTTTTTGGGCCGCGATATTATCGTTCCAAAAATCAGGTTCTGTCATCTTGTTTTCCAAGATGGCAATCTCTTCCTCTAAACCTTCGAGGTCAAAGAGACCCCCTGAAAGAAGCTAATTTTTCACGATTGGCGTCAATTTTCTGACGAATTTCTGAAATGTCCATAAATACTCCTTTGTTGTATCGTTTTATTATACCATAATCTATCATTTCTTTCCATCTTTTGCTCTAATCCCTTATTGCACGTAAAAAGAAGCCTTTCGGCTTCCCTTCTTACAAGACTTTTGCTGAAGTACGAGTGATTTCTTCTACTTGAATATTCTCTGATTCAAATTTTTCTTTCAAGGCTGGTAAATCGATTGATCCATCGATTTGAACTTCGATAATCACCTTACCATCCTTACGCGGAATATTGACTGTATGAGAGATATTCAAATTTTCTTCTACAATCAAAGAAACAATTTTTCCAAGAACACCAACTTCATTTTCCGTAACAAAGCGCACACGAATTCCTTCTTCACCGTAACCAGCAATTTCAAGAAAGGCTTGGAAAACGTCACGGTCCGTAATAACACCATAGACTTGATGGTTATCAACAACAGGAAGAATACCAATCTTGTTTTTCAGCATCAGATAAGTTGCATCTTCTAGACTAGCATAGCCTGAGACAGTAACAACATCTCGAATCATTACATCTTTTACTTTGGTCTTATTCAGAAGATAGTTCATCTCATAGATAGAAAGACTTGTTGCTTTTGAGGGGCTAGCTTGCGCAATGGTTCCCTCAGTTACCAAACCAACTAATTGATCATTTTCGATAACAGGCAAGCGGTGCAACCCTTGCTCTCTCATCAAATCTGCTGCATGAGATACTGTTGTATCCGGACTAATATAAACTACCTTGCGGGTCATAAAATCTTTAACTGCCATGAGACTTCTCCTTTTCTATTCTTATCCCTATTATACAATCTTTTTGTAAATCTATCAAACGCTTACATTTCTTTTTCAAAATTCAGAAAAGTATGAATAAGCTAGCAAAAAGAGCTCTGAAATAGAGCTCTCTGAATGAAGGTAAGATACATTTCATTCGATTTTTTCAATTATTAGAAATTAACCTTTTAATGTAGATAAAGATTGCTTTACAATCTATATCTGTCAACTAAAAAGGTCCCCTGGACTATAATGATGATTACTTCGTAATCCTCATCCACCGACTAAAACAATCCACTGGATTGTTTTAGCCACCAAGATACGCTTTTCTAACTTCTTCTGATGAGGCGAGTTCTTTTCCTGTTCCTGATAGGACGATTTTCCCTGTTTCCAATACATAGCCTCGGTCAGAGATTGCAAGTGCTTTATTGGCATTTTGTTCAATCAAGAGGACGGTTGTTCCTTGTTTCTGGATATCTTGAATGATATCAAAAATCTCTTGGATAAAGATTGGGGCAAGTCCCATTGATGGTTCATCTAAAAGAAGAAGTTTGGGTGTTGACATAAGGGCGCGTCCCATGGCAAGCATTTGTTGTTCCCCTCCTGAAAGGGTGGCTGCATCTTGATTTTTCCGTTCTTCTAGACGCGGGAAGCGTGAGAAAACTTTCTTCAAGTTAGCTTGATTTTCTTCACGATTTTTCTTTAAGAAAGCTCCCATTTCAAGATTTTCCATAACAGTCAAGCCAGGGAAGACATGGCGTCCTTCTGGTACTTGTGAAAGCCCACCTGCTACGATTTTCTGAGCTGGCATTTTTTGGATTTCTTGACCTAAAAATTCAATCTTTCCTGAACTCGGTCTAACCAAACCAGACAAGGTACGGAGAATGGTTGTCTTACCTGCACCATTGGCACCGATAAGGGAAACTACCTCTCCTTCATTCACTTCAAAGTTTACATCACGGACTGCCTGGATCATGCCGTAATGCACAGAAAGATTATCAACTTTTAACATAGACATTAGGCTTCACCTCCTAGATAAGCTTCGATAACGCGTTTATTGGTCTTAATTTCGTCTGGAGTTCCTTGAGCAATCAAACGACCGTATTCAAGTACGTAGATACGTTCTGTTACTTCCATGACCAAATTCATATCGTGTTCAATCAACATGATTGTAATCTTAAATTCATCTTTGATGCGACGAATTAACTCAGTCAATTCTGCTGTTTCCTGCGGGTTCATACCTGCGGCTGGTTCATCCAAAAAGAGAATTTTAGGTTCCGTAGCGAGGGCACGAACAATTTCCAAACGACGTTGTTGTCCGTAGGCAAGATTTTTAGCCAGAGTTTCTGCATCACCATCTAAATCAAAGATTTTCAGCAATTCCAAAGCCTTAGCCTTTAATTCTTTTTCACTCTTGTAAAAAGCTGGTAAGCGTAAGAAACTAGCAAAAACATGCTGTTTGTGATGGTTGCCAAAGGCAATCAAAACATTATCCAAAACTGTTAAATCTTTAAAGAGACGAATATTTTGGAAAGTACGTCCAAGTCCCAAAGAGGCAATCTTATAAGGTGACTTCCCATTCAAAAGGTGACCATCTAAGGTAACTGTTCCCTCACTTGGTTCATAAACACCGGTCAAAAGGTTGAAAAGGGTTGTTTTACCAGCTCCGTTTGGACCGATTAGTCCAACCAGTTCCCCTTCGTTCAATTCAAGAGTCACATCTCCAACAGCTGTTAGACCGCCAAAATGTTTGGTTAACTGTTTTACTTCAAGTAATGCCATTAGTTTTGTTCCTCCTTCTTAGATTTTTTAAAGAAACGTGATAGGCTCAATTCCCATGTTCCAAGGAGTCCACCTGGTCTGAAAATCATTACCAATACCAAGGCCAAAGCGTAGATAATCATACGAACGCTAGCAACATCTTGGAGAAGCATATTCAAAATTCCAAGAACAATAGCTGAAACAATCGCACCTGTAATGGAACCAAGTCCACCAAATACAACAATAATCAATACGTTGATTGAGTTGATGAAGGTGTAATCTTTCGGTACAACAGATCCAATAAATCCTGCCTGAAGTGACCCTGCAATACTTGCAGTAATAGCACCAAAGACGAAGGCGATAATTTTAATTTTAGTCGTATTAACCCCAACTGACTCAGCAGCAATCTCGTCCTCACGAACAGAGAGGGTTGAACGACCAATTGGGCTACGCAAGAAGTTCAAGGTTGCAATGGTTGTAATCACGACAAAGAAGTAAACCATTTGCCAGGTTGTAAAGTTAGGAATTCCCAAGATACCTGCTGCACCATTTGTAAGGCTTCCACCATTGATGATAAAGATACGGATAATTTCAGAAACACCGAGAGTTGCTACCGCAAGGTAATCCCCCTTCAAGCGTAAGGTTGGAATTCCGACAAGCAAGGCAACTGCTCCTGAAAGCAAAGCACCTAACAGCATGGCTCCAAAGAAGGCACCGTAGGTTGGTGATTTAGAACCAATAATAGCTGCTGCATAGGCACCAATCGCCATGAAACCAGCATGACCAAGTGAAAATTGGCCTGAAAAACCAACGATTAAGTTGAGACCAACAGCCAGAATAATATTAATTCCAATTTGTTGTAAAATCTGTACATAGAATAGGTTTAGTACTCCGACTGAAACCAATACACTAATCAAGCCATAGCCAGCTAACAAAAGGAGTAACCATAGAATATTAACTTTTAAATTTTCTTTCATCGTTTACACCTTCTCTTTCACATTTTTACCAAGAATACCTGCTGGGCGGACAATCAAGATCAACAACAGGATTCCATAAACAATGGCATCACGGAAGTCTGACATTCCAAAGGCTGTCGCAAAGGTTTCCAATAGACCAATCACAAAGCCACCAAGAGCCGCACCAGGAATAATTCCGATACCACCAAGTACTGCGGCAACGAAAGACTTAAGACCTGGAGTAACCCCCATCAAAGGCTCAAGAGAGTTATAATAAAGGGCAATCAGAACACCAGCCGCACCCGCAAGAGCTGACCCCAAAGCGAAGGTAAAGCTGATAGTACGGTTTACATTGATCCCCATCAATTGCGCTGCATCGCTATCTACGGATACTGCACGCATGGCTTTCCCCATCTTAGTCTTTTGGACAATGACTTGTAACAAAATCATCAAAATCAAGGAAATGGCCAAAATCATTAACTGCACGTTTGTTAGGCTAACTGGTCCCAAATCATAGCGAACTGTTTGAATCGCTTGAGGGAAGGCACGGGTATTAGCACCAACCAGATAGACCATCCCATATTCCAATAGGAAAGAAACCCCAATAGCTGTAATCAAAACAGCAATACGAGTAGAGTGACGCAAAGGTCGGTAAGCAAGGAACTCAATCACGACACCAAGAATGGCTGTCGCTAACATAGCTACAATAAGAGCTACAAAGAAATTCATTTGGAAAGAATTAATCAAGAAATAACCGATAAAGGCTCCCATCATATAAATATCACCGTGGGCGAAGTTGATGAGCTTGATAATTCCGTAAACCATGGTATATCCTAGGGCTAACAGCGCATAAACACTACCTAGAATCAAACCATTTACTAGTTGTTGGAGCATAAGATTCACTCTTTCTATTTATAATTTCGAGGGTTTTCCCTCACTTTTTATAAGTTCTTATACTCAATAAAAATCAAAGAGCAAACTAGGAAACTAGCCACAGGCTGTACTTGAGTACGGCAAGGCGACGTTGACGCAGTTTGAATTTGATTTTTGAAGAGTATTAAACATCGAAACAGGGAGTGAGTCAAAGGCTCATTCCCTATTTCAACATTTTCTATTATGGTTTTACAACTTCTGCTGCTTCAACCTTACCATTGTTCATGGTCATCATGTAAGCAGTTTTGACTGTGTTGTGGTCTGCATCGAAGCTTGTTTGACCAGTTACACCTTCAAAGTCTTTTGTTTTAGCAAGGTTATCCTTGATTTCACCAGAGTTTTTAGCACCTTTTGCTGCGTTTGCTACAAGGTGAACTGAGTCATAAGCCAAGGCTGCAAATGTTGAAGGCTCTTCATTGTACTTAGCACGGTATGCGTCAAGGAAGGCTTTTGCTTTAGCTGAAACTTCTACAGTAGTTGAGAAGCCTGAGATAAAGTAGATGTTTGATGCTTTTTCAGCAGTTGCTTGTTGTACAAACTCTTCACCGTTGAATCCATCACCACCAACGATTGGTTTGTCAATTCCCATACCACGCGCTTGGTTTACAATTTTACCAGCCTCATTATAGTAGCCAGGAACAACGATCGCATCAAAATCTTTCCCTTTCATTTTTGTAAGGGCTGCTTGGAAGTCTGTATCACCTGCTACGAAAGTTTCATCAGCAACGATTTCACCCTTGTATGACTCGCGGAAAGATTTGGCAATACCTTTAGCATAGTCACTGGCATTGTCAGTGTAAAGAACAACTTTCTTAGCTTGCAATTTTTCAGAAACATAGTTTGAGATAATTTTTCCTTGGAAACTATCTTGGAAAGTTCCGATAAAGAGGTAATCTTGACCTTTAGTCAATCCATCTTGAGTCGCACTTGGTGAAATCAATGGAACACCTGCTTTTGTAGCGTTCGCTACCGCAGCTGCAGTTGCACCAGATGTCGCAGGTCCTACGACTGCTGATACTTTAGATTGAGTTACAAGGTTAGTTGTTACTGAAGCCGCCTCAGCTGTTTCAGACTTGTTATCTTTATCGACTACTTCGATTTGTTTTCCATCGATACCACCTGCTGCATTGATTTCATCAACAGCCAATTGGGCACCTTTTTGTTCAGCTGTTCCGTATGCAGCTAAAGAACCTGATTCTTCAAAGTTAAATCCAATTTTGATTGTCTTTTCATCTACTGAGTTACCAGCAGCGTTTGACGCTCCAGACTTCACTTCTCCACAGGCTGCAAGAAGTGCTACACTTGCAAGCGCCACAAACGATAGGGCAAATTTTTTCTTCATCTTTTTTGTCTCCTTATTTCTTAAATAAATAGCATGTTAAGAATATACCGAATTATCAGAAAATTGTCAATACTTTTCTTGAACTTTTTCGATGATAACGTTTTCCTCTCGATAAAGATTGCCCACAAAGGGTGTTTCCAGCTCTTGGATATGACAAACTCTGACTTTTTTTATAAACTTTTCCTTGCCCAAGCGCCCGACCAATTGCTCCACTTCTTGAGTTGGAACATAGAGTTGTAAGTAACGATGTTTCTTGGAATGATAGGTAATATCTCCATAATCCTGCAGTTTTTTGGCATCACGATTATAGTAAAGATAGATAATCAAGCCAGATCGATTGACTTTTTCAAACATGATAAATCCTCTCTCTAAGAAATCTCTCCCTATTATACCAAAAAAAGCAAACCCAGTCGAGTTCGCCTTCTTTAATTATTAGTTCAAAGAATTGTTGGCCATGATTTCATCAATGAAGCCATATTCAAGTGTTTCTTGAGCGCTCATCCAATTATCGCGTTCTGCATCTGCATGGACTTTTTCGATTGACTGACCTGAATTTTCAGCCAAGATTTTTTCCAAGGTGTTACGAGTTTTAAGCAAGTGTTCTGCAGCGATCGCCATATCGGTTTGTTGAGTACCACCACCTGTACCACCCATTGGTTGGTGGATCATGTATTCAGCATTTGGAAGCATGAAACGTTTGCCTTTTGCTCCGCTTGATGCGATGACTGTTCCCATAGATGCAGCCATTCCCATTACGATGGTTTGGACATCTGCCTTGATAAAGTTCATGGTATCAACGATTGCCAAACCAGCCGAAACGGAACCACCTGGTGTATTGACATAAAGGTAAATATCTTTTGTACTATCTTGGGCATCCAAGAAAAGCAATTGGGCAATAACAGAGTTAGCCATATTGTCTTCAACTGGGCCTGTCAACATGATGATGCGGTCTTTGAGAAGACGTGAGTATATATCGTAAGAACGTTCTCCACGGCTTGTTTGTTCAATAACTACAGGAATCATTCATTTCTCCTTTTGAGTTTTATTTTTGTTTGTCAAATGACTGAAGATAAGACTATTATAATATCTAGGTCAAAAAAGGTCAAATTTTTGCTCTGTTTTCATCAGACAGAAACAAAAACTCAACCTCCTTTCGTGATTGGAACTTATTTTCCAAGTCATTCTTCTTTTCGATCTTATTTTGTACCGAACAAGCGGTCTCCAGCATCTCCAAGACCTGGAACGATATAACCGTGTTCGTTCAAGCGTTCATCCAAGGCTGCTGTAAAGATTTCTACATCTGGATGAGCTTCTTGAAGGGCTTTTACACCTTCTGGAGCAGATACAAGGCAGACAAATTTGATATTTGATGCGCCACGTTTTTTAAGAGAATCAACAGCCAAGATTGCTGAGCCACCTGTTGCCAACATTGGATCTACGACAAAAATTTGACGTTGGTCAATATCTTCAGGCAATTTCACCAAATACTCAACTGGTTGAAGTGTTTCTTCATCACGGTACATACCGATGTGACCAACCTTAGCAGCTGGAACCAAGCTCAAGAGTCCATCAACCATCCCGATACCTGCACGCAAGATTGGAACGATGGCCAATTTCTTACCTGCCAATTGTTTTTGAACTGTTTTTGTGATTGGTGTTTCGATTTCCACATCTTCTAGTGGAAGATCACGAAGTACTTCATACCCCATCAACATTGCAATCTCATCTACTAGCTCACGAAAAGCTTTTGTAGAAGTATCTGTACGACGCAAGATTGACAATTTGTGTTGAATCAATGGATGATTAATAACTTCAATTTTTCCCATTTTTGGAATTCCTTCTTTCAATTTATTCTTCTTATTATACCAAAAAATGGTTTAAAAATCTTTCTAAACCATTTATTTTTGATAATTTTTACATTAGATCAGCCTCTTTAAGAGCTTCCTGTACGGTCTCAAGTGGTAGATGGGTTAATTCTGTCCCTTTTTCTTGATAAAGGTATTGGGCATAGTCGTCCATTCGGTACTGATTAATATAAACCACGCGCTTGCAACCGACCTGAAGCAATTGTTTGGTGCAATTCAGACAAGGAAAATGGGTTACATAGGCTGTAAAGCCTTTAGGAACACCACGTTCTGCACCTTGAAGGATAGCATTGACCTCTGCGTGAAGAGTGCGAACACAGTGGCCTTCAATGACCAGACATTCGTGGTCAATACAATGCTCGGTTCCTGACACCGAACCATTGTAACCAGTGGAAATAACCTTATTATCCTTTACCAGAATTGCGCCCACTTTGGCTCGTTTACAAGTGGAACGATTGGCAATTAGTAAGGCTTGGGCAGCAAAATACTCATCCCATGCTAGTCTTTTTTCAGTCATATCTTTTCTCCTTTTTATCTATTTTTTAAAAAATGGTAACCTTAAGTCCGCAATCTTTTCAGCAGGTACCTTCATGCCATCCTTGATCCATTTTAAAAGGACAGAGACGATGGCTGAACTCCAGAAGGAATGAAGATAAGAGCTGACACCTTTTGATTTTCCATGGTATTTTTCCAGAAACTCCTGCATGGCTTGGACAAAGATTTTTTCCAAATGGTAATCCAAGGCCAGTTGAATCACCCTGGCTTCTTTTCTGGCCTCGCGGAAAAGGTGAACCCAGATCAAATAAAGGTCTGTCTTTAAATCATAATGGTGCAACTGTTCCATAATATTGTGAACAGTTCGTTTAAAGACGCTCTCTAAAATTTCCTCTTTGGAATCATAATTGCGGTAAAAGGCCGCACGCGAAACGCCTGCACGTTTGACCAATTCAGAAATACTAATCTTGGTCAAATCCTTTTTTTCCAAGAGCTGCAAGAGGGCTGTTTCGATGGCTTCTCTAGTTAATAAATTGGATTCTTGGTTTGATTTTCTGAGATTTTCAAGAGACTTTTCAGAGATTCTACGTTCAGACATAACATTTTCTTTCTACTTGTCACAACAGACGGATGAGGCTTTTGTTTCAAGGGTTTTCATGATATAATTGTAAAAAAAGACAGAACCTTTGTCAATGTATAACTGACAAAGATGGAGAATTTCTATGACTTGGAAGATTATCGCTGACTCTGGTTGTGATTATCGTCAGCTGGCAACACCAGCTATTGACACGACCTTTGTAAGTGTCCCCTTAACCATTCAAGTAGCTGATCAGGTCTTTGTTGATGATGCCAGTCTTGACATTGACCAAATGATGGAAACCATGTATGCAACTGCAGAAGCTTCAAAATCAGCTTGTCCAAGCCCAGATGATTATTTGCGAGCATTTGAAGGAGCCAAAAACATTTTCCTAGTAACCATCACAGGTACTCTTTCTGGCAGTCACAATAGTGCTCAACTAGCTAAGAATATTTATATAGAAGACCATCCTGACACTAAGATTCATGTAATTGATAGTTTGTCTGCTGGTGGGGAAGTTGACTTGCTCGTAGAAAAAGTGAATGACTTGATCGACCAGGGCTTATCTTTTGAAGAAGTGGTTGAAGCTATCACCGCCTATCAAGAAAAAACCAAGTTACTTTTTGTCCTAGCTAAAGTCGATAACTTGGTGAAGAACGGCCGTTTGAGCAAGCTTATCGGTACGGTCGTTGGCCTTCTCAATATCCGTATGGTCGGAGAAGCTAGTGAAACTGGAACTCTCGAATTGCTACAAAAAGCACGGGGACCAAAGAAATCGATTCAGGCAGCATATGAAGAGTTAGTGAAAGCAGGATATGCTGGTGGTCGTATTGTCATGGCTCAACGCAATAACGAGAAATGTTGCCAACAGCTTTCAGACCGAATCCGTGAAAATTTCCCACAGGCGGATATTAAAATTCTCCCAACATCTGGTCTCTGCAGTTTTTATGCAGAAGATGGTGGTTTGCTGATGGGATATGAAATTGATTAATTGCATTCTTGACAAGAGGTGACTTCATCTCTTGTTTTTTTGTGGTACAATAGAGCTATGAAACATTTTGATACTATTGTCATCGGTGGAGGACCTGCTGGTATGATGGCTACGATTTCCAGTAGCTTTTATGGACAGAAAACCCTCCTTATCGAAAAAAATCGGAAACTTGGAAAAAAATTAGCTGGGACTGGTGGTGGACGTTGCAATGTGACCAACAATGGTAGCTTGGACGACCTGCTAGCTGGCATCCCTGGAAATGGGCGCTTTCTCTACAGTGTCTTCTCCCAATTTGATAACCATGATATCATTAACTTTTTTACGGAAAATGGGGTTAAACTTAAGGTCGAAGACCACGGGCGCGTCTTTCCGGCCAGCGACAAATCACGAACTATAATCGAGGCTTTGGAAAAGAAAATTACTGAGCTAGGCGGTCAAGTCGCTACTCAAACCGAGATTGTTTCGGTTAAAAAGGTGGATGACCAATTTGTTCTTAAATCAGCTGACCAAATCTTCACTTGTGATAAACTGATTGTCACAACTGGTGGAAAATCCTATCCTTCCACTGGTTCGACTGGTTTTGGACATGAGATTGCCCGTCATTTTAAACACACCATTACCGAACTTGAAGCCGCTGAAAGTCCTTTGTTGACAGATTTTCCACACAAGGCCTTGCAAGGAATTTCATTGGACGATGTGACCCTTAGCTACGACAAGCATGTCATCACGCACGATCTGCTTTTTACCCACTTTGGTTTGTCTGGCCCTGCTGCTCTGCGTATGTCTAGCTTTGTCAAGGGTGGGGAGGTTCTCTCACTGGATGTTTTCCCTCAACTTTCTGAGAAGGACTTGGCTGCATTCCTAGAAGAAAATCGTGAAAAATCCTTGAAAAATGCCTTAAAAACTTTGCTTCCAGAACGCTTGGCAGATTTTTTTGTGCAAGGCTATCCTGACAAAGTCAAACAGTTGAGTGAAAAGGAACAAGAACAACTTCTCCAGTCTATTAAGACCCTCAAAATCCCTGTGACTGGTAAAATGTCTCTCGCCAAATCCTTTGTTACCAAGGGTGGTGTCAGTCTTAAGGAAATCAACCCTAAAACCCTTGAAAGTAAGCTGGTACCTGGCCTTCACTTTGCTGGCGAAGTCATGGATATCAATGCCCACACGGGTGGCTTTAATATCACTTCAGCCCTCTGTACCGGTTGGGTGGCAGGCTCAAATCAAATATATAAATAATTGAATGACTAAAATACAAAATAAGAAAGGAAGTCCTTTGGAACATATTATTTTACTAAGAGGTGTTACTCCTAATGGAAAAAATGCTATCCCGAAAATGTCTTATTTGGTAGATATTTTAACAGAAGCTGGTTTTCAACACGTTCGAACCTATATTCAAAGTGGGAATATCATTCTTGAAAGTGATTTAGATTTAGAAGAAATACGAGAATGTGTTCATACTCTGATAAAGGAAAAAATTGGGGCCGACTTAAAAATGGTTATCAAGAACAAAAGTGATTTTAAAAAAATTGTCCAAGAAAACCCGTTTGGAGAACACTATCTTTATGACCGTATACATGTGATTTTTTATCAAGAATCTATTCAAAGTCTCCCTTTAGAAAAATTGAAAATTGATTACGGTGAAGAAGAAATTTGTATCGGTAACCATTGTCTTTACCTCTATCTCCCTAGAACTGCTAAACAAAAGAAACTCCATACCAACTATCTTGAAAAGCTTTTTAATGTAGATTTGACCATGCGAAAACTAAATGTGGTAGAAAAATTATTAAGCAAATAGTGCTTGAATTTAGTAAAAATCGGAAGAATGCTCCTCCGATTTTATTTTGTCTGAGTTTGGACATAATAGGCAATGACATCTGATGTGTACTGGGCTGTTCCAGGTCCAAATTTGTCAATGTTTTCCTTAAATTCTGGGTTGTAGACGTAGCCTTTACCGATATAACCAAATACCTCAATAGAGCAGTCAAATCCATAAGTACGGATGGCTTGCAAGAGTTTAGTGGCTTCTTCTTGATTTTCGGTTGCTGTTACAGGTAGACCAGCTTGAAGATTTTGTGCCAAAGCTTGAAAAACTTGGTTGAAGGCAGCTGTAGCCTCGTCTTCGTGACCTTTTTGGCGCTCCAGCGCTTGGTCCATGACTTCTTGTCCATATTTCTCTACCGCCTCTTGGTGGTATTTTTGATGGTCTTGGTAGTTAAATCCAGCAAATTTCTCTTGAATGCTCATTTCTCTTTCTCCTTTTTGTTCTTTAATGGTTTTTTGCAAGGTTGAAATCAAGGTATCCAGATGTTCCCTTTCTCGAGTCAAATAGTCCAACTGTCTGGTCAGATGGGGCAATAAATCTGTCCTTTCTTCCTTTAATAGCTCTGCTATTTTTTCTAAAGAAAAACCTAGATATTTGTAATAAAGAATAACCTGAAGGCGTTCCAAATCCTCCTGACTGTAGGTTCGATAGCCGTTTTCCGACTTTAAAGGAACCAAAAGTCCTATCTTATCGTAGTGGTGTAGGGTCTTGACAGAGACGCCCGAAAGCTGCGCAGCTTCTTTTATATGGTACATGATTTCCTCCTTACAATGATAGTATAACCCCTCCCCTTAGGTTAGAGTCAAGCGTTTTTGCGAATTTTTTTTACTTTATCATAACATGAAAATGGTTTTCTTGACAGACCTTAGAAAACATGATAGGATAGTCAAGTCTATCAATCAAAAGAAAGGCTCATTTTGAGTACTTATGAGGCTATTTGCCAAGGGCAGTAGCTTTTTCTTTTGTAATACTAATTTTAGGAGTTTAACTATGTCTGAAAAATCGCAATGGGGTTCTAAACTGGGCTTTATCCTAGCATCTGCTGGATCAGCCATCGGACTTGGTGCCGTTTGGAAGTTTCCCTATATGACTGCTGCTAACGGTGGAGGAGGCTTTTTACTAGTCTTTCTCATCTCCACTATTCTAATCGGTTTCCCCCTTTTGCTTGCAGAATTTGCCCTCGGCCGAAGTGCTGGTGTTTCAGCAATCAAAACCTTTGGAAAACTCGGCAAGAATAGTAAGTACAACTTTATCGGTTGGATTGGTGCCTTTGCCCTTTTTATCCTCTTATCTTTCTACAGTGTTATTGGGGGCTGGATTCTGGTTTATCTAGGCATTGAGTTTGGAAAATTGTTCCAAATTGGTGGAACGGGGGATTACGCTCAGTTATTTACTTCAATCATTTCAAATCCAGACATTGCTCTAGGAGCTCAAGCAGCCTTTATCTTATTGAATATCTTTATTGTATCACGTGGGGTTCAAAAAGGGATTGAAAGAGCTTCGAAAGTCATGATGCCCCTGCTCTTTATCATCTTTGTTGTCATCATTGGGCGCTCTCTCAGTTTGCCAAATGCCATGGAAGGGGTTCTTTACTTCCTCAAACCAGACTTCTCTAAGCTGACAAGTGCTGGTCTCCTCTATGCTCTGGGACAATCTTTCTTTGCCCTCTCACTAGGGGTTACAGCCATGTTGACCTATGCTTCTTATTTGGATAAGAAAACCAATCTGGTCCAGTCAGGGATTTCCATCGTAGCCATGAATATCTCGGTATCCATCATGGCAGGTCTAGCCATTTTCCCAGCCATGTCAGCCTTCAATATCCAGTCTGAAGGGGGACCTAGCCTGCTCTTTATCGTCTTGCCTCAACTCTTTGACAAGATGCCTTTTGGAACCATTTTCTACATCCTCTTCCTCTTGCTCTTCCTTTTTGCGACAGTCACTTCATCTGTCGTGATGCTGGAAATCAATGTGGGAAATATCACCAATCAGAATAACAGCAAACGTGCCAAATGGAGTGCTATTTTAGGAATCTTGACCTTCGTATTTGGAATTCCTTCAGCCCTATCTTACGGTGTCATGGCGGATGTTCACATCTTTGGGAAGACCTTCTTTGACGCTATGGACTTCTTGGTTTCCAATCTCCTCATGCCATTTGGAGCTCTCTGCCTTTCACTCTTTACTGGCTACATCTTTAAGAAGACACTTGCTATGGAGGAACTCCATCTTGATGAAACGGCATGGAAACAGGGACTGTTCCAAGTCTGGCTCTTCCTTCTTCGTTTCATCATTCCAATCATCATCATCGTGGTCTTCATCGCCCAATTTATGTAATCAAAAAGGACCTGAGTCATAAACTCAGGCCCTTTCTTTTTTATGGATGACTAACAATCAATTCCAAACCTTGCCCTTCCAGAGTCCAAGTTTCAACATCACTTGGTAGGATAAAGTGGCTACCTTTTTGGATTGGATAGTTTTTCCCGTCAACAGTCAGTTGACCTTGACCATCTAAGACACTCAACAAGCTGTAGTCAGCTGTCTTTTCGAAGTCAACTTTTCCAGTAATTTCCCACTTGTAGACTGCGAAGAAATCATTAGAGACAAGTAAAGTTGAACGTAAATCATCAGCTTTGACTGTTACAGGACGGCTATTTGCAGGTTCACCAATGTTCAAGACATCAATAGATTTTTCAAGGTGAAGTTCACGTAAGTTACCATTATCATCCTTACGGTCAAAGTCATAGACACGATAGGTGGTGTCACTAGATTGTTGGGTTTCAAGAATCAAGATACCTGCACCGATGGCGTGCATGGTTCCACTTGGTACATAGAAGAAATCTCCAGCCTTAACAGGTACTTTGGTCAACAAATCATCCCAGTTCTTATCCTCTATTTGCTGACGGAGTTCTTCTTTTGACTTGGCATTGTGACCGTAGATAATCTCTGAACCTTCATCCGCAGCGATAATGTACCAGCATTCTGTTTTTCCGAGTTCGCCTTCATGCTCTAGTCCATAAGCATCGTCTGGGTGAACTTGGACGCTGAGCCAGTCGTTGGCATCGAGGATTTTGGTCAACAGTGGAAATACAGGTTCTGGACGATTGCCAAACAATTCACGGTGTTCTGCATACAAAGTAGCTAGGTCTGTCCCCTCAAAACGACCATTGGAAACTTTAGAGACTCCATTTGGATGAGCTGAGATGGCCCAGTATTCTCCGATTTTTTCACTTGGGATGTCGTAGCCAAACTCATCACGTAGCTTGGTTCCACCCCAGATTTTTTCTTGCATAACTGATTGTAAAAATAATGCTTCTGACATCTTATTCTCCTGTCTGATTTTTCTCCCCTCATTATAGCAAAAAAAGAGTTCCAGTTGAACTCTTTTTCACATCTTATAAAGTAGGGAGAAGATTTTATAAAAATAGTGAACAAATGTGCTCTACTCAATGCTTGCACCATTGCTAGCAATGACATCCTTGTACCAATAGAAGGACTTCTTTCTGCTACGTTTGAGAGTCCCATTTCCTGCATTATCTCGATCCACATAGATAAAACCATAGCGCTTATTCATTTCGCCTGTTCCAGCTGAAACCAAATCGATACATCCCCAAGTCGTATAACCGAGCAAGTCAACCCCATCTTGGTAAATGGCATCTCGCATAGCCTTGATGTGGGCCTCTAAATAAGCAATTCGATAGTCATCCGCTACATAGCCATTTTCATCTGGCGTGTCTATAACACCGAGTCCATTTTCTACGATGAACATAGGTTTTTGGTAACGATCCCAGATGGCATTGAGGGTGATACGAAGTCCCAATGGGTCAATCTGCCAACCCCATTCAGAGGATTCCAGATAAGGATTTTTGATAGAGGCAAAGACATTTCCAGCGGTCATATTCCTCACTTCTGGATCCCCTGAGGCCACTCGGCTCGCATAGTAAGAGAAGGAAACAAAGTCAACAGTATGATTCTTCAACAAGTCCAAATCCTCTAACGTCATTTGAATCTTAATTCCCTCACGCTCCCACTGCTTCTTTGCGTAATTTGGGTATTCCCCACGCGCTTGAACATCAATGAAGAAGTAACTCTTGCGGTCTTCCTCCATGGCTGCCCAGTAGTCTCTTGGATGGGCTGTGTTAGGATAGTATTGCCCTGCAGCCAACATACATCCCACCTTATTTTCTGGGTCAATTTCGTGGGCAATCTTTGTCGCAAGAGCTGAAGCTACCAACTCATAGTGTGCAGCCTGATATTTAACCAGTTCTTGATTTTCTCCTTCTTCAAAACAGAGCCCAGCTCCCATAAAGGGGGCATGGAGAATCATGTTGATTTCGTTGAAGGTAAGCCAATATTTGACCAAACCCTTATAGCGGGTAAAGAGTGTGCGACAAAGTTTTTCATAGAAGTCTAACATCCGACGATTGCGCCAACCACCGTACTCTGTAATCAAGTGCATAGGACAGTCGAAATGAGTGATAGTCACCAGAGGTTGGATACCATACTTGTGGCACTCCTTAAATAAATCCTCATAAAAGGCTAGACCAGCTTCATTTGGCACTGTTTCGTCGCCCTTAGGAAAAATCCGAGTCCAAGCAATGGATAGACGATAAGTCTTAAAGCCCATTTCCGCAAAAAGGGCAATATCTTCCTTGTAATGATGGTACATATCAATAGCTTGCTTGGCTGGGTAAAAATAGCCCTCCTCAAACGAAAACATCTTTTTCTGACCTGTGATAATGGCTTCACGATCTGGACCGATGGGGACGACATCCACATTCGCCAATCCACGACCTTCTAAATTATAAGCACCCTCACACTGGTTGGCAGCTGTCGCTCCGCCCCACAAGAAACCATCCGGAAAAGTCAGTTTTTCGGTCATAACTCTACTCACTTTCTTATTTGCTTGTTCATTTACTTATATTATAACTTATTCTGTAAACCTTTTCTTATAAAATACTGTGACATACTGATACTATTCTACTATTTAAGTTTATCAGATTGTTTTTTAAAAAATTATCCTCTAGAAAAAGTAAATAGCCTCCCCTGAAACAAAAAAGAAGACTGAAAACTAGTCTCCTCTGTTCCTTTTAAATCAAAGCTGTAATAACCGTCACTAGGCCAAAAATAATACCTGGTGCATTAGCTGCTGCAAGGGGGATATCTCTTTCTTTTTTGAAAAGACCGTAGTAAACCCAGAGACTACAGTTGATGGCAGCAACCAAGGGCTGGATGAAATTTCCTTTTTGACCAGCCAGATTGTTCATGATTTGTGGGAAGTAAGACACATACATCATAACAGACATAAAGGTCGCTACCCAACCTAAAATTTTCATTTGTTTTTCAGACATTTTCAAAACCTCTTTCATTTTTACTGAATCTTATTTTAAAATATTCTTTCAAAACAATCAAGTCTTTAAAACTTTTGTTATAAAGATATAAACTATCACAATCTTGTTATAAGAAAGAGGGAACAGAAAAAAGACCGAATTGCTCCGTTCTGTTTACTCAATCAAATATTAGAAAATGAATACTCCTTTTCAATGAATCGATTGATTGATGGTAAATAAGCCGTTAGAAATTATTGACAGTATCGAAATTTTCTAGTAAAATGAATTTTGTTAATACCTAAATGGTGTGTAGTTTTCTATCAACATAGTCAGGAGAAAAGGAACTTATGCTAAAAAAATTTAATGAATTGTCACTGAAAGATAAGGCTTATCTAATTGGCGGTTTGAGCTTATTAGTCATTGTGATCTCATTTGGTCTACTCAATCGTCAAACAGTAACTGTCAGTCTTGTCTTTACACAACTATCTGCTCCCTTGATTTTGGTGATTTTTACTTGTCTAGTAATCGGGATCATTGCTGGTAGTGCTATTGGTATTAGCTATCACCATAACAAGACTCAAGATCTGAGAAGCCGCATTGCTGAAGCAGAAGCGACTATCAATATAAAAGACAGGGAGCTTGTCCAGTACGAGGAACAGGTGCAACAATTAAAACAGGAAGCCAAACAATAAGTGTAGAAATCATAACCACCCGTGAAAACGGGTGGTTTTTTGTCTCGCACCTAACGGAGCGAGACGGACTGAAAGTCGCATAAATACAAAAAAGATCGAATTGCTCCGATCTTTTTAAGTTTCACTCCAAGAATGTTTAGATAAAAAATTTGATAATAGAATTACCTACTTCATACGATAAAAATCAATCACTAGACCAGCAGGCCCTTTAACTAATAAGGACTCTGTTCCCCAATCGGTTACAGTTGGTCCGTTTAAAACCTGGATACCAAGTTCTTTCAACCGTTGGTAATTCTGGTCTACATCCTCAACCTCGATATGAAGAATGATTCCTGACTGAAAATCTTCCAAAGGAATCAAATGATTTTGGGACAACATCAGACAGTGACTGCCAATCGTAAACTGAGCAAAACTGTCATCAACATAATCGGACTTTTTATCCAAAATACGCTCCAAGTCATCACAGACTTGGGGAACATCTGAAACGATAATATCTAATTGATTTAAATTCATTCACTATCCTCCATAAAAAGACCGGATTGCTCCGATCTTTTTAAGTTCCACGAAGAAATTATTTAATTGCGCGTGATTGCAAACCTTCTTCTTCCAAGAAGAGACGGAATGGTACGAGTTCTTCTGCTTCGTATTTTTCCTTGAAAGCTTTGATTGCTTCTTCTGAGTGAAGTTTTGGATCCAATTCAAGTACTTCTACTGGAAGTGGACGGTGTTCAGTGATGCGAGCATCGATAACAACAGTTTTACCTTCTTTGCTCAATTTAACAGCTTCTGCAACAACTGCATCGATGTCTTCGATACGGTCAACTGTAAATCCAACAGCTCCTTGAGCTTCAGCGATTTTCGCATAGTCAGCATTAGGGAAGTCACAACCAAACAAGTGTTTGTTTGTGTCTTCGTATTTGTCCTTGATGAAGGCATATTTACCATTTGAGAAGACAACGTTGATAACTGGAAGGTCGTATTGAACGTTTGTGATAACGTCTGGGTAGCACATGTTGAATGCACCGTCACCCATGATGTTCCATACTTGGCGATCTGGATTGTCTTTCTTAGCAGCGATACCACCAGGAAGGGCAATACCCATTGTCGCAAAGAGTGGAGATGTACGCCACATGTTCTT
Source organism: Streptococcus mitis (assembly GCA_032511625.1). Taxonomy (GTDB): domain Bacteria; phylum Bacillota; class Bacilli; order Lactobacillales; family Streptococcaceae; genus Streptococcus; species Streptococcus mitis_DL. The sequence goes on from JAWFOO010000003.1 coordinate 51,657, forward strand.
AGGTGTCATGTGAAGGTGACGAGTAGATGTTTGAGTAGTGTCACCTACGTCGATTGAATAGATAGCGTCTTGATCAGCATGTTTGTTGATTGCATTGTAAACTTGATACAATTGCAATTCACCCTCAGTTTTACCTTCGAGTTTGTTCATGTAATCACGCCAGTTTTGGTTGTTCTTAACGTTTGCACGCCACCATGGAGTAGATTCAACTGGATTCACTTTGTCAAGGATTGCTTTCGCTGCTTGACCTGCATCACCAAGGATTGAAGCGTCTAGGGCATGACGTTTACCAAGTTTGTAAGGGTCAATATCCACTTGGATGAATTTTTCAGTATTCTTGAATGCTTCGTAAACTTCAGCAAATGGGAAGTTTGAACCAAGGAAAAGAACTGTGTCTGCTTCAAAGACCACTTCGTTGGCTGGTTTCCAACCAACACGGTAAGCAGAACCTGTCAAACCTTCATAGTTCCATTCGAAAGCTTCAAAGTTTTTACCAGTTGTGATGATTGGTGCTTTGATTTTACGTGACAATTCAGTAATCACTTCACCAGCTTTAACACCACCGTAACCAGCATAGATAACTGGACGTTCAGCATTGTTCAAGATTTCAACAGCTTTGTCGATTTCAACTTCGTTCAAAGCAGGAGCGATGAATGAACGTTCGTATGAACCTGAACCGTAGTATGAATTTTCGTCGATTTCTTGGAAACCGAAGTTTACTGGGATTTCAACAACAGCTGGACCTTTTTTAGAAACTGCAGCACGGCAAGCTTCGTCGATTACTTTTGGCAATTGCTCAGCGTAAGCTACACGTTTGTTGTATACAGCGATACCGTTGTACATTGGGTTTTGGTTCAATTCTTGGAAAGCATCCATGTTGAGTTCGTTAACTGGACGTGATCCAAGGATTGCTAGGAATGGAGTGTTATCCATAGCTGCATCGTAAACACCGTTAATCAAGTGAGTCGCACCTGGACCACCTGAACCAACTGCAACCCCGATTGAGCCGCCGAATTTAGCTTGCATAACCGCTGCAAGAGCACCTGTTTCTTCGTGACGAACTTGCAAGAAGCGGATATCTTTGTCTTCAGCCAAAGCATCCATCAATGAGCTGAGTGTTCCTGATGGGATACCGTAGATTGTGTCTACGCCCCATGTTTTCAATACATTAAGCATTGCTGCAGATGCAGTAATTTTCCCTTGAGTCATAATGATAACTCTCCTTCAAATATTTTTAAATCTACTAAAAAAGGTTTCATATAGTTTTTGAAAACGTTTCAGTAAATTTTTACACTACTAATTTATCACATTTATTTTGACTTTACTAAGAATCTGCTCAGAAGTTTTTATTCTCTATTACAGTACAGTTTAAAAACGTTTTTAGTTTCTGTTTTATAATAAAAAAAGCGAGCAAGCCCGCTTTTAATCTATTTTACTAAAGTTTAGTAAGAGTGAACTAGTCAGAACAGATACAGAACTAAAGGCCATGGCTAGACCTGCCAGTTCTGGATTGAGGGCCAGTCCAACACCTGAAAAGACTCCTGCTGCAATCGGAATTCCGGCGACATTGTAGATAAAGGCCCAGAAAAGATTGAGCAGAATTCGATTAAAGGTTTTCTTACTCATGTCAAAGGCACGAACCACTCCTAAGAGGTTATTAGTTGTCAACACCAAATCTGCTGACTCGATGGCAATATCTGTTCCAGCTCCCATAGCAATCCCCACATCTGCTACACTAAGGGCAGGAGCGTCATTGATACCGTCCCCAACAAAGGCTACTTTGCCAGCCGCTTGTAGTTTATGGATTTCATGAGCTTTTTCTTCTGGCAAGACACCTGCAATGACCTCTTCGATTCCGATTTGATCTGCAATAGCACGCGCCACACCTGCATTGTCTCCTGTCAGCATGACTGTTTTAAGACCTCGTTTTTTCAACTGACTGATGGCAAGCTTAGCATTTTCCTTAGGAATATCTTGCAGGGCAAGCAAGCCTTTGATTTCATTCTCAACAGCCAAGAACACAACTGTCTTAGCTTCTTTTTCTAGTTCTTCTAGTTTTTCTTGATAAATGCTAGAAATATCCATGCCATCCAGCATTTTAGCATTTCCAAGCAAAACTTGTTTTCCATTGATTTGCCCTGAGACACCTTTTCCGTGCAAGGCTTGGAAATTTTCAACAGTGTGAAACTCAAGTCCAGCTTCACTCGCTCGTTTCACAACAGCTTCAGCCAGTGGGTGTTGAGAAGCTTCTTCCAAGGAAGCTGCCAATCCAAGCACTTCTACTTCGTCTCCAATGATATCTGTGACCACAGGTTTCCCTTCAGTCAAAGTCCCGGTCTTATCAAAGACGATAGTTTGAACTTTCTGGATTTCCTGTAGAACCGTTCCATTTTTGAGGAGAACTCCCATCTTGGCACTGCGACCTGTCCCCACCATAAGGGCTGTCGGTGTTGCAAGTCCCAATGCACAAGGGCAGGCGATAATCAAAACCGCCACTCCGTAGAGAAGAGAGGACACAAAGCTAGCTCCAAGCACGACCACACTATCCCTGAGCAAGACGAACCAAACCCAAAAGGTCACAATCCCTAAAATGACAACTGCTGGGACAAAAATCCCTGAAATCTTATCCGTCAAATCCTGAATCGGCGCACGACTTGTCTGAGCTTTCTTCACAAAATCCACAATCTGAGCCAAAACAGTCTCTGAACCAACTTTTTCTGCTCTAAAAACAAGTGTTCCACTATTATTGATGGTTGAACCAATGACGGTATCTCCAACTGTCTTGTCCACAGGCAGACTCTCACCTGTCACCATAGACTCATCAATACTAGAGATACCTTCTACTACGACACCATCAACCGCAATCTTTTCACCGGGACGCACTCGAATCAGGTCACCTACCTTGACTTGCTCCAAAGGGACTTGAACATAGTTATCCTCACGCAAGACTTCTGCAGTTTTAGCCTGCAAGTCAAGTAATTTCTCCACAGCTTGGGAAGTATTTTTCCGCATTTTCTCCTCAAAAACGGCTCCCATAAGAACGAAGAAGAAGATAAAGGCAGCACTTTCAAAGTAAACGGGGAGGCCAGCGAAGAGGGCAACTAAGCTATAGAAATAGGCCACTAGGGTTCCCAGAGCAACCAAGGTATCCATGTTGGCATTGTGCTTTTTAAAACTAGCCCAAGCACTTTGGATATAAGGACCACCTGCTACTAGCATAATCGGTGTTGTGGCTAAAAAGGTGCCCCAACGCATGACTTGGTGACTAATTCCTCCTGTCGACATCCCAATCATGAGGATTACAAGAGGCACAGTAAAGATACTAGTAATCCAAAAACGCTGTAAAAGTGATAGAGATTTTCGAGTCTTCTCAACAACTGTATAACTTCCCTTTTGCATCTTCATACCACAAGAAAATTCATGTTGACCTAATTCTTGAGGTGTAAAACGAATGACTTTCTCCTCATCTACGCCGATTGGTTCCAAGATACCTTCTTCTTCAAACAGAATTTCCTTGTAACAGTTTGAAGGAGTTGCTCGATGAAAGGTAATCTCAGCTGGAATCCCTTTTTGAAGCTGTATATGAGCTGGATGGTAGCCTTTGTCTGCCGTGATACGGATTTTTTGAACACCATTTTCAAGACTTGCTTTTACAATTTCAGTCATATCATTCTCCTATTCTACAATCATCTTGCCGTGCATCATATTCATGCCACAAGAGAAACCATACTCTCCAGCCTGCTCAGGCGTGATTTCCACTACATACTCTTCACCCATTGGCAGGTCCGCATGTACACCAAAGTCTGGAAAAACAATTTGGTCCAGACAGGGTGAAGGGTCCTTGCGGTCAAAGACAATGCGGGCTGGCACTGATTTCTTGAGGATAATCAACTCAGGCGTATAGCCCCCCATGACATCCACTCGAATCTCTTGGTAGCCGTTTTTTTGCTGGGCCTTTTGTCCAGATTTTTCAGGCTTTTTGAAAAACCAAAACAAGATAAAGGCGATAAGGGCAATACAAATAATGGTTACAATGCTATTTAACATGACGTCTCCTTTACATACAATTACATTTTACTTCTGTTACAGCGCTTGATTTCTTCTCAGAAATCACAGCTTCCAACTCTTCCAAGTCAGCCTGAGTAAAATCACATTCAGCAATCAAATCAGCCAGCAAGTTCTTAATCCTACGGGAACAAACCTTGTCCTTGATATCTTGGACAAGCAAATCCCGACTTTGGTCTAGAGTTAAAAGAGCTGAATAAACAAAGGACTTACCTTCTTTTCTTCGAGTCAGGCACTCTTTCTCAACCAAACGAGCCAAAAGAGTTTGAATGGTCGACTTGGACCAGTCAAATCTCTCCGCCAGAACCCTGATCAAATCCATACTGGTCTGCTCTCCTTGCATCCAAATAATCTTCATGACCTGCCATTCTGCATCTGAAATCTGCATAATCACACCTCCAAAATCTACATTTGTCAATTACAATTATCAGTATACTCTTAAAATCTACATTTGTCAACTATGAAATTAATCTTTTCTTTGAAAAATTGAATTTTAACCCTATGATAAAGGATTTGCAGTCAAATCTTACTATATAAACTATGAAAATATGCTATACTAAAGAAAAAAGAAAACAACCACTAGGGGTGCGTAAAGCTGAGATTAACAACTGTTAGACCCTTTGACTCAATCTAGGTAATGCTAGCTGATGGAAGTGGAAATGATAATGGGGACTAGCAGTCTTCTATTGCCTTCCTGAAACGGACTAGCTTGTTCTTAAGAATACAAACTTCAGTTGGTTGGGAGGTTTTAGATGACTTATTTACCCGTTGCTTTGACCATTGCAGGGACTGACCCTAGTGGTGGTGCTGGCATTATGGCTGATTTAAAGTCGTTCCAAGCTAGAGATGTCTATGGAATGGCCGTTGTGACCAGTCTTGTCGCTCAAAATACCAGAGGCGTTCAATTAATCGAGCACGTTTCTCCTCAAATGTTGAAAGCCCAATTGGAGAGTGTCTTTTCTGATATTCCACCTCAGGCTGTAAAAACAGGGATGTTGGCAACTACTGAGATCATGGAGATCATCCAGCCCTATCTTAAAAAGCTGGATTGTCCCTACGTCCTTGACCCTGTTATGGTCGCAACAAGCGGTGATACCCTGATTGATACCAGTGCCAGAACTTACCTAAAAACAAATCTACTTCCCCTTGCAACTATTATTACACCCAATCTTCCTGAGGCAGAAGAGATTGTTGGTTTTTCAATCCATGATCCTGAAGACATGCAGCGTGCCGGTCGCCTGATTTTAAAAGAATTTGGTCCTCAGTCTGTTGTCATCAAAGGAGGCCATCTCGAAGGCGGTGCCAAGGATTTCCTCTTTACCAAGGAGGACCAATTTGTCTGGGAAAGTCCACGAATTCAAACCTGTCATACACATGGTACTGGATGTACCTTTGCTGCAGTGATTACTGCTGAACTAGCCAAGGGGAAAACCCTCTATCAAGCAGTCGATAAAGCCAAGGCCTTTATCACGAAAGCCATCCAAGACGCCCCTCAACTCGGTCATGGTTCTGGCCCAGTTAACCATACAAGCTTTAAAGATTAAGAAAAACTCTCTAGTTCCCACTTTAAGGGAATTAGAGAGTTTTTATACTCTTCGAAAATCTCTTCAAACGACGTCAGCTTTATCTGCAACCTCAAAGCTGTGCTTTGAGCAACCTGCGACTAGCTTCCTAGTTTGCTCTTTGATTTTCATTGAGTATTAATTAGAAAATAATGTCATCCAACTTTGTCAAAAAGGCTTGCGTTTTTGTCTCTATATCTTCTGTCTGCATCAAATCACGCACTACAGCTACACCAGCTATGCCAGTGCCCATAAGTTGGTCAATGTTCTCTGATGTCAAGCCGCCAATAGCAACTACTGGAATAGCGACCCTTTGGCAAATTGTTTTCAAAGTTGAAATCAGGGTGATAGGCGCATTTTCCTTGGTGGTTGTTGGGAAAATGGCTCCTGTTCCCAAGTAATCGGCACCTCCTTCTTCTGCCTCAAGGGCTCTTTTTACAGTTTTAGCTGTGACACCGAGGATTTTTTCAGAACCTAGGACTTTGCGGGCAACCGAAACTGGTAGTTCATCGTCTCCGATATGCAGACCAGCAGCATCAACTGCAAGACAAACATCCAAACGATCATCGATTATCAGGGGTACCTGATAGGCATCTGTTATTTCCTTGACTTCTTTTGCCAGTTGATAATATTGATTGGTTGTGAGATTTTTTTCTCGTAATTGGACTATGGTAACCCCTGAACGGCAAGCCCTCTCAATCTTTTCAAGAAAGCTTTCCAAGGAATCTTGGTAGCGATTGGTTACCAGATACAGTCTAAGCGCCTCTCTATTCATAAACATCTCCTTTGATAGCATCTAGCCAGTTTTCATCTCTTTTGAGGAGCGAAAGCTGATTGAGTACTTGGTAACGAAAATCTTCCAATCCCATTCCTTGAACAACTATTCTCTCAGCAGAGATATTGAGATAAGAAACCGCTAGGCAAGAAGCTTCAAAGCTAGTCTTTCCTTGGCTGAGAAAAACGGCTGTCAAGGCTCCAACCAAGTCTCCTGTCCCTGTTATCCAGTCTAATTCTGCACAGCCATTTCCCAGTACAGCGACCTGATTCTTCGAAACGTTGAGGTCCTTGGGGCCTGTGACTAAGAATGACATACCTGGATAAAGCTGACACCAGTCTTTCAAGACTTGAAGTAAATCCTCAGTTTCTTGATCTTTAGCACTCGCATCGACCCCAACGCCGTGGTGTTTTAAGCCAACAAGACTTCGAATTTCCGACATGTTTCCTTTAAGGACCGTAGGTATATAGTCTAAAAGGTCTTTAACTAAGCTCTTACGAATGGGTGACGCTGATACGCCAACCGCATCTACTACCATTGGGAGACCAGCTTGAGCTGCATAAGAAGCTGCCATACGGATTGCTTTTTCCTTCTCAGCTGACAAATGCCCCAAATTGATGAAGAGTGCCTGGCTTTGCTTAGTAAAATCAAGAACCTCACGAGGGTCATCTGCCATGACAGGTTTGCATCCCAGAGCCAAAATCCCATTTGCTAACATCTCACAAGAAATCTCATTGGTAATACAGTGAATGAGGGAACTAGAGCCTATAGGAAAAGGATTTGTAAATGCCTGCATCAGTCTATCCTTTCACCAAAGAAATATCCCTGCACTTTTTTAAAGAATTCCTGCTTGATTAAAAATCGAAAGGCAATAAAGGAAATCGCTGTACCAATCAAGGTTGCTCCGAAAAATCGAGGAGTGTAGATAAACCAGCTAAGCTTAGCAGCTGATCCTGTAAAGAGTACCATAACAGGATAGGAAACAATAGAACCAATAATACCTGTTCCCAAAATTTCTCCCAAGGCAGAAAAGTAAAATTTTCGACCATACTTATAAAAGAGACCTGCTAGAAGGGCTCCAAAAGTCGCTCCTGTGAGAGCTAAAGGTGGAATCCCTTGAGTCGTCATACGGATAAAGGCTGTCACTGTAGCCATAACCAAGGCATAAACAGGTCCCATCATGATTCCTGCTAGAATATTGACTACACTGGACATCGGTGCCATTCCCTCAATCCGAAAGATAGGCGTAAGGACTACATCAAGGGCAATCATCATGGATAAAATGGTTAATTTGTGAACTTGAAGTTGGTGGTTTCTCATTTTCTATTTCTTCTCTTTTTCTAAGGACTGCAAATCACTCGTCCATGTTTGATGTTGGTAAGCCATCTCCCAAAACTTGGCTTCCATGTGGACACTTCTGTGGAAGGCCTCTAGCATTTTTTGTTTGTCCGTCTCGTCACTTTCTCGATAGAGCTGATTTACCAAAGCTTCTTCCTCTCGAATCTGCTGCTCCAACTCATCCGTAATATAAGTTTCAATCCATTGTTGGTAGAGAGGATTTGGTGATGGTTTAAGATTAAGTGATTTGCCTATATCATGATATAGCCAAGGACAAGGCAGCAAGCTCGCAAAAGCAATGCCCAAGTTTGGCTCTTCAAATTGACGATAAATGTGAGAGATATAATGATAGCAGGTTGGAGCGATTGGATGTTGCTCCATTTCCTGATCGCTGATTTCCAATTCCTTGAAAAATTGTTGGCGGATAAACAACTCACCCTCCACTAGACTCTGAGCATTTTGTTTCAAGAGTCTTTTCATCTCTTGGTTTGAAGTCTTATCAGCCAAAAGGTGATAGATTTCTGAGAAAGCCTTCAGATAGTAGGCATCCTGAATCAGGTAATAGCGGAAAATGGACGGGTCTAAATTTCCCTCTTGTAATTGTAAAATAAAGGGATGATGAAAGGAGGCCTGCCAAGCTTCCTTGGATAATTCCATCGCAATATCTGTAAATTCCATAATAACTCCTTTATAAAAATAAACTGGTTTGAAGCAATAAAAAGAAAAGCAGGTAGATTAATTTTGTTTTTTTAGAAATATAAAAGATTCGATAGCTATTCTCCACCTGTGCATGTTCGTCATATCCATGCGCCGACATAGCTCTCAGGTAAAGAAGGCGCCACCTAAAGACTGTCATCAGAACCTTGCTGTAAATCAAAGGAGACCAAACATGCAGTTCTTGACCACGTAATAGGCAAGCTTCTTTGAGGGACTTGATTTCTTGCTGAATAAGGGGAAAGGAATTGAATACCACAATTAAGGCATAAGCCCAAGACCGTGATAACCCCTTTTGAGCCAAGTACAAGAGAAGCTCTTTTAGGGAAATAGAGGAAACAAAGACAAGTCCGATACAAACTGTCACAAAGGCCCTCGTTCCAAGCATAACTGCCTGCGAAGCATCTCCATGTAACTGAACTGCCCAATAGTTGGCCAAAGATGGCAAAATGGCAAGTAGAATCATCCAAGCCAACATCTTAAATCGACGGTAATAGAGCATAAAGAGAATACAAAATGCAACTACCGAGAGATTAAGAGCAATCGAAGGAATAAAAGATGTTTCCAAGGATAAAATCAGCAAGAAGAGACTGATAATCGGTGTCTGGGTTGCTACTTTGACCATACTATCTCACCTCCCTTTGAGCATTGCTACTCTGAGATGTGAGTGGTTGGGTGATAGTCACTTCTTTCACATGACTGAGTCCCTGACTAGTCATCTCAATCCAATAATCAACCACAGAGATCAAGGGATCTAAACGATGGCTAATGACCAGAAAACTTCTTCCTTGATTTCTCTCCTCCACAATCCACTGGCAAAAATAATGGCAAGCTCTATCATCCAAGCCTGCAAAAGGTTCATCTAGCAAGATCACAGAAGCCTTGCTAGTCAAGATGGTCAAGAGCTGAAGAATCTTTTGCTGGCCACCACTTAATTGATAGGGACTCTTATCAAGAGCCTGCTCCAGATCAAAATATCGTAAAGCTTGGAAAATTCGCTGATTTCTTTCAGAATCAGGTCCATCTAATTGAAGTTCTTCTCGCAGATTGGCTCTGATAAACTGCTTTTCAGCTTCCTGAACAACACCCGTCAGGTCACGATACAAACTCTTTTTCTTTTTCAGGACTGTCCCCTTCCAGGTAATGCGCCCCTTATACTTTTGAAATTGAAGAATAGACCGAAAGAGGGTTGATTTCCCGACACCATTATCACCCAAGATACAGGAAATTCCTTGGTAGAATGTGAAATCCGCAATCGAAAAGAGGGAGCGATGATTCAGCTCACAAGTCGTTCTATCCATATGGAATAGTCCTGGGCTAGAAGCAATCTCCTTTGAAACAGCCTGTGTCATTTCAGAGGCAGGGATTTGATTTATTTTCGTTAGTTGTCCGTCTCTTAGCTCCACCATATGGTCGATATAGGCTTCATAGTCAGATAAATCATGGTCGCACAAAATAACTGTCTTCCCATTAGAGGCCAACTCTTTTAGAATCTCCAATATCTCGATTCTACTCTTGCGGTCAATAGAAGCGAAGGGCTCATCCAAGAGATAGACCCTAGGATTCATAGCAAAGAGAACAGCCAAAGCAGCCTTTTGCTTTTCCCCACCTGATAAGTGATGGATGGGACGGTGCAAGATCTTCTCGCAGCGACATTGCTGGACAACCTCTGCTATTTTAGAATCAATTTCCTGAACGGGATGCCCGATATTTTCCAAGGTAAAAACCAGCTCCTCAAACAAGTTCTCCATGGTAAATTGATGATTGGGATTTTGAAAAAGAATACCAACCGTCTGGACACGTTCGACGATAGAAAGCTGACTGACCTCGCTCCCATTTATCAGGACTTGACCGCTATAGGGAAGAGAACTGACTTGGGCAATCATTTGAAAGAGACTAGATTTTCCCGAACCACTGCTTCCAACTAACAAGGTAAAGGCTTGCTCATGAAAAGTAAAATCAATCGGTTCCGAAAAAATTGGGGACTGAATCGCTCGTAGTTCCAGCCCCATCTATGCCTTTCCTCCAGCTGCAAACTGATGATAGAGTTTGACAATGGCACGAACCAAGATAGTACAGAAGAAAAAGACGGAAATAAAGCGCACCACAAGCAAGGAAAGCACAAAAGGAAGGGAGAAGGCATAGTAACCTAACTTAATGTATTCATAGACAAAGCTAACAAGCGTAATTCCAATACTATTGGCAGTTAGAGAGAGCCAACTTTCATAGCGATTCTTGGTTACGATAAAACCAAGTTCACTTCCCAAACCTTGAACCAAGCCAGACAAAAGGGCACCTAGACCGAATTGGCTACCATAAAGGACTTCAGCAAGCGCAGCTAGCACTTCTCCAATCGTTGCACTTCCCACTCTTGGAACAAAGATGGCCGCAATGGGCGCAGCCATACACCAGAGACCAAAGAGGATTTCATTGGCAAAGGCCTGCAAGCCAAGAGGGGCTAAAATCAGAGTGAGGATATCAAACAGATAACCTGAACCCACAAAAACGCCACCAAAAAAGATAGACAAGAAAGCAAGTAAGATAACATCTTTTAATTGCCATTTTTTCAACATAAAAAAACTCCTTTTTTAAAGAAAAGTGGGGCATTCAAGGTGAGCTACCTAAATGCTTTGTATCATCTTCATCCAGTTTCGTAAAAGAAAAAACTCTAATTACAGATAGAAATTAGAGTTCAGCTTACAAGATTAGATGGTTAGTTTCTATAAATACAAAACCATTTCACATTTCCCTTCGCCAGTCTTAACTGTATCAGGTTCAATGGGTATCATCTCAGCCTAAAGCACCCCAAATGTCTTTATTATTTAATTATATAAATATTATAACAAACGATTTTTTCCAGTTCAAGAAATTGAACTGAGAAATAAGCTAGGCCAATCTATTGTAGTAAAATCACTAAGTAAACCATATAAACAGCCTATTCACTTATGAAGGATAATAACCCAACTTATCGAGTGAGAGAATCCTATTGACTTAAAAGACAAGAATAAAAAAGTTAAAATTGTTCATTCATTTCTCGAACAGTTTTTTCTATATTTTTTGCATACGATATTGCTGAAATGATTGAAACACCATCTATATTGGTCTGTATAATGTCTTTAATATGTTGCGTCTGTATCCCACCAATTGCAACTAAGGGCATTTGTGGCAGTAGTTTTCTCATCAATTTAAGACCTTCATAACCTATAGCACCTCCAGCATCATCCTTTGACTGGGTATCAAATACAGGACCAACACCAACATAATCTACATATTCAACTTTTGATTGTTGAAATTCTTCCTTGTTTTTTATAGAAAGACCAATTATTTTATCTGGCATCAATTTTCTAATTTCATCAACTCCAAGGTCATCCTGTCCTACATGTACGCCATCAGCATCTATTTCCAATGCTAACTCAATATCATCATTAACGATAAATGGAACATTATATTTTTTACAAAGATCCTGTAGTTTTATTGCTAATTCGACTTTTTCTATACCTTTCAGGGCTCCCTCACCTTTTTCACGGAATTGAAATAAGGTTATACCACCTTTTAAGGCTTCCTCAACGACCGTATATAGATCTTTTCCTTGACAAGTAGTCGTTCCACAAATAAAATATAGTTTTAGTAATTCTTTATGAAACATTTTACTTCACTCTTTTGAATTCCTTTACATCTTCATCTGTAATCTCATATAAGGCATTTATAAATTCAACTTTAAATGTTCCAGGAAGATGTCCATTGGGACGTTTTTCTGCCATTTCTCCAGCGATATTGTAAACCAACATTGCTGTTTCTAATGATTTCAATTCTTGACCTTTTTCTAGTCCGATAAAGCTTGCTACTACAGCACCTAATAAACATCCTGTCCCAATAACTTTTGGCATCATGGCACTACCATTATGAATCGTTACCACTTCTCCATTTACCGCAATAGCATCCACTTCACCTGTTACTACTATTGGAATATTGAACTTCTCATTTGCTGCTAGAGCAATTTCATCAATATTATCTACTCCCGCACTGTCTACTCCTTTAGATACCACATTTATCCCTACTAAAGAGGCAATCTCTCCAGCATTTCCTCTAATCGCTGCTAGTTTATAATTGTTGATTAGATCATCTGCTACTTTTTTTCTATACTCTCCTGCCCCACAAGCCACAGGATCTAACACTGCAGGTACATTATATTTTTCAGCAATTTTCAGAGCAGCTTGGTATAATTTCCAATTTTCATCTGTCAATGTGCCTATGTTTATTAATAAACCTCCAGCATACTTTAATAAGTCCTCTAAATCTGCTGGAAACTCACTCATGGCTGGTGATGCACCTAGTGCTACTAATCCATTTGCTGTGAAATTTTTTACTACATCATTGGTTATACAAATGACTAATGGTGCTTTTTCTTTTAATAATTTTAAACTTGTCATATTGAAATCCTTCCTTTTCACTTTATACGATCTACTGATTTCGATTTATCTCTATCTTTCGTTAAGAAATTTTTTTCATTTACATTGAATGATTTACCTCATCAAATTTGTAAATATTCTAAACCTTCTCTAGGCGTCATAACCAATATCAAAAAAGGCTAATTCCAAAGCAACTGCTTGATTCCAGCGTTCCTGAAGTTCTGTCAAATCTTCTCTACCTTTTCCGACACGATTAAGTTCGTCAACCAGAAATTGAACCCACTCTGCAAAGAAAGGACCTCTGTGGAGATTGATCCATTCCGAATGAATATAGGATTCAGGTAGAGCCAAATCTTTAGAACCCCAGTCTAAATAGAGACCTTCTGCAATGACCAGCATGACCAAAAGATGGGCATAGTCTGATGATGACACAGCAGAATACATAAGCTCCTGAAAGGCTTTTGTTACAGGATGCAAGGTCACTTCCAGATAGTCATTCTCAGATACTTTTAACTCTTTGAAAGCCTTTTGGAAATAACCGTCTTCGTCTGCTTCAAGAAAACCTAGTTGCTTGGCAAAACGAAGCTTGGATTCAAGCTGGTCAGCGTGGGCTACACAAGCACCCAACATGGATAAGAAGGCATCAAAGAAGTGATAATCTTGAATTAGGTAGTCTTTTAAGACCTTATTCTCAAGTGTCCCCGCAAAAAGTTCCTTAACAAAACGATGATTGATTGCAGCCTGCCAATCCTTCTGACTGCTTTTTAATAATTCTCCAACAGTCAAACCTGGCTCAAATGCATAGTCTTGTGTTTCCATATTTACTTTTCCTCTCTTTACTCGTTCGTAATCAACAACATACCAAGAAAATCCTAGTTTTACTTGACCTTTTTAAAGAAAATCAAGGGCGTTCAAGCAGAGCTACCTAAATGATTGGCCTCAAAGCTGTCAGTCATTAATGAACAAAAAAAACTCCAATTACATATAGGAACTGGAGTTTAGCTTACAAGATTAGACCGTTCATTTCGACATACGAAAAAACGTTTCACATTTCCCTTCGCCAGTCTTAACTGTATCAGGTTCAATGGGTATCATCTCAGCCTAAAGCACCCCAAATGTCTTTATTATTTATTACTGCACCAGTATAGCAAAAAATTAAATCCCTAGCAAGATATTTGACTGAAAAATATATTTATATAGTTTTCAATAGCGATTTATTCTTCCTATAGACGAAGAAAAACCTCCACATTCAGTGGAGGCAATCTTTTTATCAATACAATTTTAAGTCACGAGGGTCAACTGGGAAGGTTGGGTTATATGGGTTGTGACGGAGTTTGAAATGTTTAACATCTTCAATGGTCTGAGTTCCAGATAATTGCATGACTGTCTTCAATTCTGCGTTCAAGTGTTCAAAGACTTGGCGTACACCGATACTACCACCAAGGGCCAAACCATAGATAACAGGGCGACCAATAGCTACCAAGTCTGCACCTGAAGCCAAGGCTTTAAAGACATGTTGACCACGACGAACACCAGAGTCAAAGACAATTGGCACACGTTTATCAACTGCTTCTGCCACTTCTTGAAGCGAGTCAAAGGCAGCTGGTCCACCGTCGATTTGGCGACCACCATGGTTGGTTACCCAGATACCAGAAGCTCCCGCAGCAAGCGAACGTTCAACATCCTCACGGCATTGTGGTCCTTTGACATACACAGGAAGTCCTGAGTATTCAGCGATAAACTCTACATCACGTGGAGACAAGCGTTGTTTAGCTGATTTGTAAACAAAGTCCATTGATTTACCAGCACCTTCTGGCAGGTATTCCTCAACAATTGGCATGCCAACTGGGAAGACAAAACCATTACGCTTATCAACCTCACGATTGCCCCCTACAGTAGCATCCGCTGTCAAGACAATCGCCTTATAACCTTCAGCTTTCACACGGTCCATGATGTGGCGGTTAATGCCATCATCTTTACTAAAGTAAAATTGGAACCAATGAGGTGTCCCTTGAAGGGCTTCCGTAATTTCTGGAAGATCGACAGTAGAGTAAGAACTAGTTGTATAAAGCGAACCGAACTCATGCACACCACGCGCAGTCGCCACTTCACCCTGTTCATTTGCCAATTTATGAGCCGCAACAGGCGCCATGATGATTGGTGAAGACAATTTTTCACCTGCAAATTCAATCTCTGTACTTGGATTTTCAACATCACAAAGAGTATGCGGAACGATGAGTTTGTGGTTAAAGGCGCGGATATTCTCACGCAAAGTGAAAGTATCTTCCGCCCCACTAGCGATATAGCCAAATGCTGCTTTAGGAATAACTTGTTGCGCCATTGGCTCCAAATCATAGGTATTGATGAAATCTACATGACCTTCTGCATTGCTTGTTTTGTATGACATAAAATGCCCTCCTTGATAAGTAAGCGTTTACTTTGTATATTACAAAAAATATTCTAACTCTTTTTTCAAAATTTTTCAAATATTTTGTTTGGAAATTTCAGAAATTTTATATCTATGATAAAAAATCCTTATCACGGCAATAAAAAATAGATATTATCCAAAGGAGATTTTAAGTGCTACAATAACTGTATTATTTCTAGATGGGAGGTTCTATTTTTGGATTGGTCCATTGTTGAACAATATCTACCACTATATCAAAAGGCTTTTCTCCTAACCTTGCATATTGCAGTTTGGGGAATTCTGGGATCCTTTCTGCTCGGTTTAATCGTTAGTATCATCCGGCATTACCGCATCCCTTTTTTGGCGCAAATAGCGACAGCCTACATTGAATTGTCACGTAATACACCCCTTTTGATTCAACTCTTCTTTCTCTACTTCGGTCTTCCCCGAATAGGGATTGTCCTATCTTCGGAAGTCTGTGCTACTCTGGGATTAGTCTTTTTAGGAGGCTCCTATATGGCAGAATCTTTCCGAAGTGGGTTGGAAGCCATCAGTCAAACCCAGCATGAGATTGGATTAGCCATCGGTCTGACACCTGTACAGGTCTTTCGCTATGTGGTTCTTCCGCAAGCAACAGCGGTGGCCCTACCATCTTTTAGCGCCAATGTCATTTTCCTCATCAAGGAAACCTCCGTTTTCTCAGCAGTAGCTTTAGCAGACCTCATGTACGTCGCCAAGGACTTGATTGGGCTCTATTATGAGACAGACATTGCGCTAGCTATGTTGGTAATTGCTTACCTGATTATGCTGCTGCCCATATCACTGGTCTTTAGCTGGATAGAAAGGAGGCTCCGCCATGCAGGATTCGGGAATCCAAGTACTCTTTCAGGGAAATAATCTCCTGCGGATTTTACAGGGATTGGGCGTCACGATTGGCATTTCTATCCTGTCTGTCCTCTTATCCATGATTTTCGGAACAGTCATGGGAATTGTCATGACCTCCCATTCTAGAATCGTACGATTTTTAACACGATTGTATCTGGAATTTATTCGTATCATGCCCCAACTGGTGCTACTCTTCATCGTTTATTTCGGATTAGCTCGAAACTTTAATATCAATATCTCAGGAGAGACTTCAGCTATTATCGTTTTTACCCTCTGGGGAACAGCTGAAATGGGGGACTTGGTCCGTGGAGCCATCACTTCCCTCCCTAAGCATCAGTTTGAAAGTGGACAGGCACTAGGTTTGACAAATGTTCAACTTTACTACCACATCATCATCCCACAGGTCTTGAGAAGATTGCTACCACAAGCCATCAACCTTGTCACTCGGATGATCAAAACCACTTCCTTGGTTGTCTTGATTGGGGTAGTTGAAGTGACCAAGGTTGGACAGCAAATCATCGATAGCAATCGCTTGACTATCGCAACCGCTTCCTTTTGGATTTATGGAACCATTCTAGTCTTGTATTTCGCAGTCTGCTTCCCTATTTCCAAACTATCCACTCACTTAGAAAAACATTGGAGGAACTAAATGTCTGAAACTATCTTAGAAATCAAGGAACTCAAAAAATCCTTCGGAGACAATCCCATCCTCCAAGGTCTATCCCTACAAATCAATAAAGGGGAAGTTGTCGTCATTCTAGGACCCTCTGGTTGTGGGAAAAGTACCCTCCTTCGTTGTCTCAACGGCTTAGAAAGTATTCAAGGTGGAGATATTCTTCTGGACGGTCAGTCTATCGTTGAAAATAAAAAAGACTTTCACCTAGTTCGCCAAAAGATTGGCATGGTCTTTCAAAGTTATGAACTCTTTCCCCATCTGGATGTCCTACAAAACCTCATCCTAGGTCCTATCAAGGCTCAAGGAAGGGACAAGAAGGAAGTAACGGAAGAAGCTCTGCAACTACTGGAACGTGTCGGTTTGCTAGACAAACAACATAGCTTTGCGCGTCAATTATCTGGTGGACAGAAGCAACGGGTTGCAATTGTCCGTGCCCTCCTCATGCATCCAGAAATCATCCTTTTTGACGAAGTGACTGCTTCGCTGGATCCAGAAATGGTGCGTGAGGTTCTAGAACTTATCAATGATTTAGCTCAAGAAGGTCGCACCATGATTTTAGTAACCCATGAAATGCAGTTTGCCCAAGCTATTGCCGATCGGATTATCTTCCTCGACCAAGGGAAAATTGCTGAAGAAGGAACGGCTCAAGCCTTCTTTACCAATCCTCAAACCAAACGAGCTCAGGAATTTTTAAACGTCTTTGACTTTAGCCAATTTGGCTCATATCTATAAAGGAGATTCTTATGAAACTATTCAAACCACTCTTAACTGTTTTGGCACTTGCCTTTGCCCTTATCTTTGTCACTGCTTGTAGCTCAGGTGGAAACGCTGGTTCATCCTCTGGCAAAACCACTGCCAAGGCTCGCACAATCGATGAAATCAAAAAAAGCGGTGAGCTACGAGTCGCCGTGTTTGGAGATAAAAAACCGTTTGGTTACGTTGACAATGACGGTTCTTACCAAGGTTACGATATTGAACTTGGGAACCAACTGGCCCAAGACCTTGGTGTCAAGGTTAAATACGTTTCAGTCGACGCTGCCAACCGTGCGGAATACTTGATTTCAAACAAGGTAGATATTACTCTTGCCAACTTTACAGTGACTGACGAACGCAAGAAACAAGTTGATTTTGCCCTTCCATACATGAAAGTTTCTCTTGGAGTCGTATCACCTAAGACTGGTCTCATTACAGACGTCAAACAACTTGAAGGTAAAACCTTAATTGTCACAAAAGGAACGACTGCTGAGACTTATTTTGAAAAGAATCATCCAGAAATTAAACTCCAAAAATATGACCAATACAGTGACTCTTACCAAGCTCTTCTTGACGGACGTGGAGATGCCTTCTCTACTGACAATACGGAAGTCCTAGCTTGGGCGCTTGAAAATAAAGGATTTGAAGTAGGAATTACTTCCCTCGGTAATCCAGATACCATTGCGGCAGCAGTTCAAAAAGGCAACCAAGAATTGCTAGACTTCATCAATAAAGATATTGAAAAATTAGGTAAGGAAAACTTCTTCCACAAGGCCTATGAAAAAACACTTCACCCAACCTACGGAGACGCTGCTAAAGCAGATGACCTTGTTGTTGAGGGCGAAAAAGTTGACTAGTTATTAACTCTTAAAAGGGACTGGATTTTAAACTCCAATCCCTTTTTAAGATTTTACCTATAACATCCTGAGTCTATCTAAGATGTTCAATCTGAACACAGTGTACATACTTTATCTTCTATTGCATATACTTTATCACATAAGATACGAATATCCTCTTCACTATGACTAGCAATCAAAATTGTTGTCCCTTTTTCACTAGAGAGCTTTCTAAACAATGTTCTCATATTTTCTACACTTGATTTGTCCAAGGCATTCATAGGTTCATCTAGTAAAAGAATAGAGGGATTCTCCATAATTGCTTGAGCAATCCCTAGCTTTTTCCTCATACCTAGCGAATAAGTTTTAACTTTCTGGTCTTTTTGCTCATATAGACCAACTATTTTCAGTGTATCATTGATTTCCTGATTACCAACTACTCCTCGTATGCTTGCCAAATATTGTAAATTCTTAAAGCCACTATAATAATTTATAAAACCAGGTTCTTCAATCAAAGCTCCCAAATTAGCTGGAATTTTTCTCTCAGGAACAATATTTTCCCCATTGATTAACACTTCCCCATAAGACGGACTATATAAACCAGCTATTAATTTAAACAATACACTTTTCCCTGAGCCATTCGCACCAGTAATTCCTATAATTTCCCCCTGTTTACAACTAAAATTAAGGTTTTGAAAAACACATGTTTTTTTTAATTCCAACTGAATATTTTTTAATGTAATTATTTCATTCATTCTATAAACCTCCTCTTTTGACGAGTGAAATAGAAAATGCTTTTAAAAAGAAAGACTAAAAATAGCAACTGAAGAAATAGATCTCGTCCTATATCTCCATTTCCTCTATTCAGAATATAAAATAGATAATTGGTTCGATTCCCCACAAATAAACTGCCAAACACAATCATGAGTAAAAAGAAGCTAACACAAGAAAAGTTCATTTGCTCATTCGCTCCTAGTATGTATAACGTAAAGCAAAGCAAGGATAGCACACAAACATTCAAAAAATCAACTATAAACAAAACTCCTATATCCCAGTTTGGTAACTGTAACATAAATTGAATCACTAGAACTTTTACCATGATTAAAACGAGTCCATAAAGAAAACAGGTCCAAATCTGATACCTAATCCAGAGCTTAATAGAAGAAAATCGAATCACTTCCATAAAGAAATCGGATGCTCTTCTACGATATACAACTGCTAGAAAAAATGCATGAATAATAAACCAATGAAGCAACCATATAGATAAGACTAAAAAAGAGTTTTGACTCAGATTAGGCCCTTTTAAAATTTCTATAACAAGTCTATCATTTCCTTCTAACCAATACCATAATCCTAAACAAATCAATATCCAAAAAAGAACATAACCCCAAAAGTACTTGGTATAGATTATCTGATTCAACCTCCACATGTGACTACTTAACTTTCCCATTTCCAACTTTTACACTCTCCTCCAGTTTCTATGAACAGAAAATACAGTCAATGGAATTATGATAGATAGTAATGTAAGCCAATAAATCAATGCATACGGATTGGAATTTACCATATACTGAAAAATTGGCAATAATCCAATTAGCCCATTGTTCAACTGATAAATCCAGAATAAGGATTCTACAAATAAAAAAGTAAACAGAAATACTAAGCTCATGCTTGATTTTTTAAACCAAGAAAAACTGCTAATAGTAAGTAAGGATAAAAAGAAATAGTATGCTATATAAGAGAAAAAAAATCCTATAAAGAAACTAGCATTGTTTGCAATACTTATACCATAAAATTCTCTTAAAAAATCAACCTCCTTTATCTCCAAAGAGAAGCTAAAACCATTACTAAATGCAATTAGAAAAATCAATAAAAATAAAGTCGCCGTCCAAATCCCCGTACTAAGAGCTGCTAATTTGAAACTAAAACTGGTAAAGTGCTTAATTGATTTCAGACGAATGCGGCACTCCAACCTATTAAAATAGTTATTCATCAAATGAAAAAAGAATAATATATATGTGAACGGAAAGCAATATACTCCAGTCGTAATATCTTGAAGTAAGACTAAGAGCCATTCTAATACATTTGGATGGATTGAATATTGGCGACATCGCAGTAAATATACTGTACTAGATAAAATACAGGATAGCAGTAATATAAAATAAACCAATACTGCTAAAAAATCTTTTTTGTAAAATTGAACAAATTGTTTCATTATACGTAGTCCTCTGAATGTAGAAAAAATGTACCATAAACAACCAAACAACTAACAAATAAAATAAAAGCAAGATGCCCACTAACTAAGGAAAGACTGATATCTTTCTGATATCCCAAAGCTAATGTTGTCACAGGTTCTAAGTAAGATAGCTCTAAAATACCCCAAAAAATACCCCCAACCATCATATAGGCAACTGGGATGAAAATAGCTCCTAATTTTTTCTTCACTAGCAAAGCACTAGCTAGTCCAAAAATAGAGAACACAGCGCCCCAAACTCCATACCAGAGAGTCGTTACAAGACTATAGAGAAACTGATTAGAATCAAATAATTCTTTTAAGGCACCACTATAGTCTCCAATATAAATTTCCTGATAAGGAGTCACTAAAAGATTAATTCCTAATAATAATAAATAGGGGAGAAAAAAGACTAGAAAAGAAGAAATAATTACAGTACTACCCACAATAGCCAGATACTTCTTTTTAGAAATTCGACACAATTGTGCTGTTAGAAAATGACTCTCAGCATCCTCTATTATCTGACTAGAATAGGGCAGTGTACAGATAAGTGCAGCTACTAGGCTAATCGGTGAAAATCCTCTAATAGAAGAAGCGGCAAAAAAAATCGATAAACCTTCAATTTTATAAATACCATTGAAAGCAAGGAAATTTCCTAAACTCATGCAAAGAAGGGTCAAAAATAAAGACATATAAAACCGAGGTGATTTAACGACTCGTACAAGATTACAAATAAAAAATTCCATCCCAACTCCTCCTTATAATAAGAATAGGGTGTAGCATTCTTTTTTCATGCTACACCCACAATCAACCATCTTTAAGGCTTACTCTGACAAGTAAGTTAATAAGAATCTGGACTCCAAGAACCTGAAGTATGAATTCTTACATGATTTCCAAACTGTGGCGCCATAGCTAATCTAGTATCAGAACCAATATAATTATCACCACCTCCATTATAGTACATGACAATCCTAGAGCCAGAACTCAATTGATACATTGGAGTGATATCTGCCCCACTATAGGCGCTACGAATAGAGGTATTTAACGTTTTACCGCCACCAGTGCTGTCATTATTATTAATTCCAGCAGAGGCGTTTTCTTTCTCAAGCTCACTAGTTGTATCCGCACCAAAACGCGGCAACGTTAAATCATAATCTCCAATCTGTCTAGCTAAGACTGTAGGGAGAAACAAACTAAATGCAATTGTAACTACGCAAAAAAGGGAATATATTTTTCTTCTTTTCATGACATCGTCCTCCTAAGAAGTGATAAACAAGATAGTTGATTGATCAATTTGATACATATTATATTTTCATTATATCAATAAAAGAAAGCGCTGTCAATTATTTTGTTTAAAATATTATCATATTTTAAACAAAATGGTTAAAAGAGTCCGGGACAAAAAGATTTTAATTTTAGAAATTCTTTATTATAAATTTTAAAAATCGATAAATTATACAAAAAAACGAACGAAACAGAATTCTGGTTGTTAGATAACTCGTTTTGTTCGTTTTTTATATTTAAAGTTAGATTTTTGTCCCAGACTCGTCTCTCTTTATCTTACTGACCTAACCTTCTTGCCAATTCTCTTGGTCTTCTTTAAAGCGTTTTAGGAGAGCGAGTCCTTCTGGTGTGATATATCCTTCTTCTTGGGCTAGATGGATGAGCTCACTGTAGTTTGAAAGTGTCACCAATTTCACACCAGCATCCGCAAAGTTCTTATCTGCTTTTGGCAATTGGTAACTGAAAATTGCTACTACACCAAGCACATCTGCTCCTTCTCGCGTTGCTGCTGCTACTGCTTCAAGAACAGAACCACCAGTTGAAATGAGGTCTTCAACCACTACCATTTTTTGACCTTGAGCTACGCGGCCTTCGATTTGATTACCAGCTCCGTGGTCTTTTGGTTTGCTACGGATGTAGGCAAAAGGCAAGTCCATCTTATCAGCAATAATAGCTCCGTGTGGAATCCCTGCCGTCGCAGTTCCTGCAATGACTTCTACATCTGGAAAGGCTTCTTTGATGGCTTCCACAAAGCCATTTTCAATTAAGGTACGAGTTTCTGGATAGGCTAGTGTCACACGATTATCAGTATAAATCGGTGACTTGATGCCAGATGCCCAAGTGAAAGGCTCCTCTGGTTTGAGGTAAACGGCTTGAATTTTCAAGAGGTGGCTAGCGATATCTTTAGCAAGTGTCATAGTATTCTCCTTTTATTTTTCTAATCTAGTTCTTTAATTCCAGTCCTGTGTCCATTCATCCTTGATGGCATGATAAGCTGCAACAGGATCCTCAGCTTGGATAATGGGACGTCCCACTACGATATAGTCACTACCGATTTGATAGGCATCAGCAGGGGTCATCACACGTTTTTGGTCTCCAACAACAGCGCCTGCAGGACGAATGCCCGGTGTCAGACAGATAAACTCTGGATTGGTGGCCTGCTTGATGAGCTGCACTTCCTGAGCCGAACAGACAACACCATCTAATCCCGCTTCAGCCGTCTTCTTGGCATAATGAATCACTGACTCCTGCAGACTGGTTTGGATATTTTGAAAATCCTTCATCTGAGCTTCTGAGGTTGATGTGAGCTGAGTGACAGCGATCAATTTGGCTTGACTTCCAAGACCTTCACGCGCAGCCTTCATCATCTCTACACCACCAGCTGCATGAACATTGGTCATATCCACACCAAGCTGAGACAAAACCTTCATGGCTGACTTGACTGTATTGGGAATGTCATGAAGTTTAAGATCAAGAAAGACGCTATGTCCCAAGTTTTTTAAATAGGAAATAATCTCAGGCCCCGTTGCGTAATAAAGCTCCATCCCTACCTTTAGATAAAGGCTTTCTTCTACTGGGAAAAGAGCTAAAAATTCCTTGACCGCCTCAAAACTAGGAAAATCAAGAGCAATAACTGGACGATGTTCTCGCATAGGTTTCTCCTTTTACCTTTGCTAGTGAGAGAGTCTGGCCACAAGAAGCCACGAAAAAAGGAACCTGCCAACAGCAAGGTTCCACGAAAAATGGGTAGTCTCCACCCTTTCACCGTCTAACCTTAGCTGCCTCTCTGGACTGCTTTAAAGGTTTTTTACTATTCTATTATTTCTACTAGCACTTGTCAAGTAAAAACATGGTCACTAAAGAGCTATAGAAAAAAAGCTAAACCTAGCGACGCGATGAACGCTGACTTGTTTGATTTCGATTGCTCTCTTCCTCCAATTTTTTCTTCTCTTCTTCCAATTTATTCTGCTGTTCTTCCAGTCTTTTCTTCTCTTCCTCTTTTTGTTTCTTCTCAGCTTCCTTAGCCTCTTGTTTAGCTTTTTCCTCAGCTTCCATAATTAATTTATCCGCCACAGTGTAACTGTAAATTCCAGCTTCCATGTCAATCACACTCGGTTCTGACAATTGTGGCTTAATCTTACTGTAATATGGCAGTTTCTTACTCATTTCAGATAGAGGAACCAAGACCTCGTCCGAATCATTCATAGTCAATCGAATTAAATCAGAAGTCACCTTGCTTGGGGCTAATTCCACCTTTTGGATAGCCGTCTTGAGTTCTGGGCTGATTTGAGCAAGCTCTGACGTAAAGGCTTTGATTTTTTCGCTGTCATTAAAGAGAACTGACAAATACGTTTCTGGCAGACTCACCAAACTTACAGCACTGGTCTCCACCTTCCCACTGGAAAGAATTGGATAATGACTTTCACCAGAAACATAGTAGGCAACAATATCGTATTCCTTGACCTTGATAGTAAACTTAGTTGGAAATTGATAGACAAGCTGAGCTGATTCAACCCAATAATTAGACTTGATCTGTTCTTCATATTTTGCCTTGTCTAGCAGAAGGTTAATCGTATAATCCGAATCCTGAATGCCTGAAGCCTGTCGAATATCATCAGCTGTAGTTTGCACCGTTCCCTCAACACGAATATCCTTCATGGTCGCATAAGGACTGAGCAAGTAGGCAGAGGCAACTAATAAAAGCAAACTGAGAAACAAAATCGAGATAGCCCGCCAGATATGAACTCCTGGAATTTTCGGTTTAGCCGGTTTTTCCTTTACAGGCTTTTTCTCTACTTTTTTAGCCTGTTTATTCTGTTTCTTTGGTTCTTTGGATTTTGGTTCTTCTTTGGCTACTTCTTTTTTGACGTCTTCTGATTTTTCTACTTTTTCTTCAGACTCTTCTTTAGCTGATTCTGGGTCTTTTGGTTCAGATTCACTCTCTTGCTCCTCAGTTTCATCTGACTTTTCAGATTTCGAAGCCATTCGAGCTTGTCTTTCCTTTTCCTTCTCCTCAGCTAGGGCCGCCTCTTCTTCAGCCTTCTTTTTTAGATATTCCTGGTTTCGTTTCTGCCATTCTGATAACTCTTTAAATTCTTCGAGGATTTCTTTGCCCTCTTTTTTCTTATCTTTTGACATTTACTTTCCTTATGATAAATCTTTTTTCAACAATTGATAAAAATCTGCTAGAGATTTCAATTCCTTAGAAGCCTTCATCTTAGCTTTGTATTCTTCCTTATGACTTAGTAAGTGAGAAAGCTTCTCTTCTAAACTGTCCAAGGTCAAATCGCTTTCTTGAAGCTCTTCTGCATAGCCTTTTTTTACAAAGTAGGCTGCGTTCTCAATCTGATCTCCACGACTAGCTTCACGACCAAGCGGCACAATAACATGCAATTTTGCCATGGCTAAGAGCTCAAAAATCGTATTGGCACCACCTCGTGTCACAACAATATCAGCCAATTCCATCAAGGGTTGATAGAGATTGGTCACATAGTCAACACGAAAGAGATTTTGACTCAACTCATTCAAGCTAGAATCTCCAGTTAGATTGATAATATTGTAGCGCTCTGTCAGTTCTTTCTTATGGTCTGTCACCAATTGATTAAAGACACGAGCGCCCGCAGAACCACCGACAAACAATACAGTTGGCAATTTAGGATTAAAGTGGGTTTGAATATCTACCAATTCATCTGGTTCTGGACTTTTTTGGTCTGAAACCTTGGTCACTGCTCCCACATGCTCGACCTTAGACAAACTTGAATCTTGCTCAAAGGTTGAATACATCTTAGTCGCAAATTTATAAGCAATTTTATTGGCCAAGCCCATAGATAGGTCAGATTCGTGAATAAAGACAGGCACTCCTGAAACACGTGCTGCGATAACAGGTGGCACAGAGACAAAGCCTCCCTTTGAAAAAAGTGCTTGTGGACGAAGTCGCAACATAATAAAGAGAGATTGGACAATTCCCCAGCCAACTTTAAAGACGTCCAGCATATTTTGCCAAGAGAAATAACGACGCAATTTTCCAGTCGCAATGGAATGGAAGGTGACATCTAGACCCGACTTGAGGATTTCTTGGTGTTCGATACCACGCTTGTCCCCGATATAGTGGACTTCCCAGCCATCTTCGATGAACTTGGGCATCAACAAAAGGTTGAGGGTCACGTGTCCAACCGTCCCCCCACCTGTAAAGACAATTTTTTTCATATTATTCCTTTAACTCCGCTACTGTGTCGATAAAGAGGTCGCCACGTACTTCAAAGTTAGCATACATATCCCAGCTGGCATTTGCAGGACTGAGAAGGACTACATCTCCTGGAGTCGCAAGTTCATAGGCTTTGCGGGTCGCATCTGCAATACCAGTCGCATCCACATATGCCACACCAGCCTTGTCTGCTGCCCGTTTGACACGTTCGGCAGACTGACCCAGGACGACCATCTTTTTAAGTCCAGTAATGTCTGGCACCAGTTCGTCAAACTCATTACCACGGTCCAAACCACCTGCAATCAAAATGACCTTGCTGTTGTCAAATCCTGACAAGGCTTTTTGAGTAGCCAAGATATTGGTTGACTTGCTATCATTATAGAATTTGACACCCTTGATTTCATCCACAAATTGGAGACGGTGTTTGACACCACCAAAGGCTGAAAGAGTTTCTTTGATGGTTTGGTTATCAACACCACGAAGCTTGGCTACAGCAATCGTCGCAAGGGCATTTTCCACATTGTGGCTACCTGGAACTCCGATTTCATTCGCTGCCATGACAACTTCCCCACGGAAGTAGAGTTGACCATCTTCCAGATAAGCTCCATCAACCTTTTCAAGTGTTGAAAATGGTACAACTGTAGCTTGTGTTTTTCTTGCCAATTCTTTTGCCAAGTCTTGGTTAAAGTTCAAGACAAGGAAATCATCCACTGTCATCTTGTTCTGGATATTCCACTTGGCTGCTACATATTCCTCAAAAGAACCATGATAATCGATATGAGTTGGCATGAGGTTGGTAATAACTGCAATCTCAGGATGAAATTCTTGAACGCCCATGAGTTGGAAAGAAGAAAGTTCCATAACAAGAGTGTCCTTGTCTGACGCAGTTTGAGCCACTTGACTAGCTGGATAGCCGATATTCCCTGATAAAAGACCATGTTGACCAGCAGCAGTCAAAACTTCCCCAATCATGGTCGTTGTGGTTGTTTTACCGTTCGAACCTGTGATACCGATAATTGGCGCTTCTGAAATCAAGTAAGCCAATTCCACCTCAGTCAAGACTGGAATTCCCTTTGCCAAAGCCTTTTCAATCATGGGATTGCTGTAAGGGATGCCTGGATTTTTCACCATAAGGGCAAACTCTTCATCCAAGAGTTCCAAAGGATGACCGCCTGTGATGACCTTGATCCCTTCTTCCAACAAACTTTGGGCAGCTGGATTGTCCTCGAATGGTTTCCCGTCATTTACTGTCACAATGGCACCCAGCTTATCCAACAAACGAGCTGCAGATTCACCAGACTTGGCCAAACCTAAAACAAGGACTTTCTTATTTTTAAATTGATCTATTACTTTCATGTCTCGAACTCCATTTCTACTCTTACTATTTTACCATTTTTATGGAAATAAAAAAGCCACAAAGTGTGTTTGTGACTCTTTCTTCTAACTGAATCTTGCCATATCATCTATGTGATAAATCGGTAACTCGAATGACTTGGTCCACTTGCTCCCAAATCAGAGGATTGTGGGTTGCAATAATAATGGTTCGATTCGGATTTTTTAAAGATTCTAGGATAGAGAGTAATTCCTCAGAGTTTTTGGGGTCTAAGGAAGCGGTTGGTTCATCTGCGAGAATCAAAGGCGGATCCTTTAAAATTATCTTCGCTAGTGCAACACGCTGTGCTTCTCCTCCTGATAATTCAAAGATAGGTTGCTTCAGGTCTAAATAAGAGAGGTTGACACGGTTTAGAGCTTGTTTCATCAAAGAGATTTTCTCTTTTTCTTTCAACTTTTTACCAACTAAACCCAGATTGAGGTTCTCTTTGACGGTTTGGCTTTCGATTAAGCCAAAATCTTGAAATAGGTATCCTAAGTAATCTCTAAAGAAAACAGAAGGCTTGATGTCCTTAAGAGAAGTACCATCATAGATGATTTGTCCTTTGTCATATGGCTCTAATCGTCCAATCATATTCAAGAGTGTTGTCTTACCACAGCCACTTGTACCGATTAAGGCATAAATTTTCCCACCTTCAAAATGAAGATTCGTATCTGAAAATAGCTGACGGCTTCCAAATTTTTTAGATATATTCTTTAGTTCAATCATCCTATTTTCCTTTCATAATTGTCATAGAAACACGAGATTCTTTCTGCGCTTGACGGTAAAGCGTCAGAACTGCACTAACTAGAAAGACTAATAAAGTGAGTAAGCCAATTACCCAGTCTCTACTGCGTAAAATAAAGAGACTAGCACCAAATACAAAACTGGCAAATTGACTAACCATATACTGAGCATGTGTTTCAAAAAATCGTAAACCTGAAATTCGTTTAATCAAGATATCTCGACGGAATTGCTCAAAATATAGAAGATTGACAGAATAAAAGAGTAACAAGGAACTAGCTATCCCAACAATAGCTCCTAAGATTAAAGTTGCTGTTTCAGTTTGAACTTCATTATAACGAGTTAGATAAACACTTCTTCCTTCTTTAAGATAGGATACTTGCTCATAAATTCCAGCTTTCTTCAAGAGTTCTAGCCCACTCTCATATCCTTTGATAAAGAGTTGTTTTCCAGCATTGATAGACCAACTAGATTTGGAAATGATACTATCACCTGTAGAAGTCGGCGTAAATACAACTAAAATCGGATCAGTCAAATACTGAGTGGATACGGGATTCTCACCGTTGTTATAAACAAACCGCTTTTCTCCAGTTGGAAGATAACTAACAATCGCTCTCATTTCATACTCTAAAGGAGCGTCTTTATCCTCACTTGATTGTCCATAAGAGTTTAAACTTTCTTCAAAAACTTTCTTAAGTTCTGCTTCCTGTGAACGAAGAGATTCTGGTAATAAGAGTCCAAATTCCCCTTTTTGGAGATGGGCTAACTTCTGTTTAGTCTCAGCATCTACTACGACCTTTTCCTTGTCCAAATAACTTGGACTAACATAGAGCGTATTAGCATCTGGGCTATAGGTATCCAGTGTCTCTCCCTGTTCATTTTTTCCTTGTGGATTGGCAAAATGGAACAGATTATCCTTTACATAAAGAGCTTGTTCTTCTTCGATTGCTTCCTTGGCAAAGGCATACCACTTACTCTGATTTTCTGTATCATTTACTCTATCACCTAAGCCAAAAGAAATTTGATAATAGTCTGCTCTGTCCTGCCATGCTTGTTTTGAAATTTCAAGTTCTTTCAATCGTTGGTAAGACGTCAAACCTGTCTTAACAGCGTAGCCTACTGCAAAGACAGCAATCAACTGACACAATAGGGTTAAAGCCATCAAGCGTTTAAGGGGTAATCTCCCCTTAATAACAGGAACTAATGCCTTGTAACTCAAACTCATTAGATAAAGAAGCATTAGTAAAATTGAAATCGCCAATAAAAACAACAGATAGAGACTAATCCCAAAACCATAGGTGGCTAACAAGATAGGATAAAACAAACCTTGACTAAAAAGAACGACTCCCCCACCTAGGAAGGAAAGGAGGGCTGATAGAAGGAGCCATTTGATATCAGTAGATAAAGAATGCCCCATGATGGATAAGAGAGTCTGACCAGAAAAGAGTTTTATACCTGCTGCTCTCATTTCCTTAATCCGAGTGATAATCACTAAAGCAAAGAAAGATAAGCCAAATATTGCTAAACTAATTAAAATAAGGGGAATTAGTAACATTCTAAAGGCAAGAGAATAGGGCGGTGTCTTTCGGTCAGGAATTGCTTTATAACCCAAATCTCCTAATTTATCGGCAAGCTTTTCTTTCGTCAAGGAGCCTGACAAAAGGAGATAACTATTTAGCGGATCACTACGTTCACGACTTTCTTGGCTAGCTTCTTGGAATTCTTTTGGTAAAGTTCCCTGACCATAAGTTGCATAAGTAAAGTGAGTCGTCCCATCCTTACTCGGCTCTACAATTCTTCTAGCTATTAAACTCTGTTCTGAGTTTGCAAAATTCTCTAATTCCTTTTCAAATACCTCACGCGTCGGTTCCTGAGTATCTTTTTTAACACGAAGTAAGGAAACGGAATCATAGCTTGCATATAAATATTGTGGCGCACGTAAGACAATAATCCAAGCAAAGAAAAAGCTGAGAAAAAAAGTTGATAATAATATGAATAGTTTCTTCATAGTAGACTCCTTGTATAAGAGAATAACCCTATAGAACAAAGATTTTATGTTTTATAAATTCTTAGAATTATTTTCCTAGTTTAATCCATTACACCCTGAGCACCAAGACAACAAATTTAATCCTTCCTCGTTTTGAAAACGATTTCTTATAATTTAAGTATATCACTTTCTATATAATCTATCAACATATTTTACCAAAATATTATTAGTAATAGAATTTTACAGTTCCCTTAAAAATAGATGTCATTAACGAATTTTATACAAGTTTTTCCCATTCATATTATCCAAGCAAAAGAGATGATATTAACTAAAAAGCAATTCAAACTATTGTAAAATTGATACAAAAAAAGAGAGCCAAAACTCTCTTTTATCTTCTTTTACTTTTACTAACCGACATGAGGGTAATATCTCGCAAGCTAAAGTATGCTAGGAAGAGCATGGCGATTGCGATAAAGAATTCTGTCGGTAGCTGAAAGATTTGCAGAACAGACAACATGAGCAAAATCAAGAGTGCTACGAAAGCAAAGACGACAAGGACGATATTGACTGTCCCTTTAATGCTTTCTGGTGTCGCAAATACATAGAGTAGTAATAAGAGGAGTCCTATGATTAAATAAACCATCTTTATCTCTTTCTAGCTCTTATTCAGCTGATTTTTTCTTCTTGTTAGCTTTCTCACGCTCTGCCTTGTTAAGGATTTGTTTACGCAAACGGATAGACTCAGGCGTTACTTCCATGTACTCATCGTCGTTCAAGAACTCAAGAGACTCTTCAAGTGTCAAGATACGAGGTGTCTTGATAACAGCTGTTTGGTCCTTAGTAGCTGAACGAACGTTGGTCATTTGTTTCGCCTTAGTGATGTTAACTGTCAAGTCATTTTCACGAGAGTTTTCACCGATAATCATTCCTTCGTAAACTTCAGTACCTGGGTTGACAAAGATCGTACCGCGTTCTTCGATAGACATGATTGAGTAAGTTGTAGCCTTACCAGCATCGATAGAAACAAGGGCGCCACGGTGACGTCCACCAATTTCCCCTGGAATCAATGGCAAGTATTGGTCGAAGGTATGGTTCATGATACCGTAACCACGAGTCATTGACAAGAACTCAGTTGAGTATCCAATTAAACCACGCGCTGGAACAAGGAAGACCAAACGAGTTTGACCATTACCAGTTGAAATCATATCCAACATTTCACCCTTACGTTCAGAAAGGCTTTGGATAACAGATCCTTGGTATTCTTCTGGAGTATCGATTTGAACACGTTCAAATGGCTCACATTTAACACCGTCGATTTCTTTTACGATAACTTCTGGACGAGATACTTGAAGTTCATATCCCTCACGACGCATTGTTTCGATAAGGATTGACAAGTGCAATTCTCCACGTCCTGAAACAGTCCATTTATCTGGTGAATCAGTTGGGTCAACACGAAGGGAAACGTCTGTTTGCAATTCTGCCTGCAAGCGTTCTTCTACCTTACGAGAAGTTACCCATTTACCTTCTTTACCAGCAAATGGTGAGTTGTTGACCAAGAAAGTCATTTGAAGAGTTGGCTCATCGATGTGTAGGATTGGAAGAGCTTCTACTGCATCTGTCGGAGTAATGGTTTCACCGACAAAGATATCTTCCATACCTGAAACGGCAATCAAGTCACCTGCTTTGGCTTCTTGAATTTCACGACGTTCCAAACCAAAGAAACCGAAGAGTTTTGTGACACGGAAGTTTTTAGTTGTGCCATCAAGTTTAGAAAGGGTAACTTGGTCACCAACTTTAACAGTACCACGGAAGACACGACCGATACCGATACGACCAACGAAGTCATTGTAGTCCAAAAGTGACACTTGGAACTGTAAAGGCTCATCTGAGTTATCTACTGGAGCTGGGATATGGTCGATAATTGTGTCAAAGATTGGCGCCATAGTCGCTTCTTGGTCAGCTGGATCATCTGACAATGAAGAAGTTCCGTTGATAGCTGAAGCATACACCACTGGGAAATCAAGCTGGTCATCATCTGCACCAAGCTCGATGAAAAGCTCCAAGACTTCGTCCACTACTTCAGCTGGGCGAGCTGATGGTTTGTCGATTTTGTTAACAACCACGATTGGCACAAGGTCTTGTTCCAAGGCTTTTTTCAATACAAAACGAGTCTGTGGCATTGTTCCTTCGTAGGCATCTACGACTAAGACAACACCGTCGACCATTTTCATGATACGCTCAACTTCTCCACCGAAGTCCGCGTGTCCTGGTGTATCCATGATGTTGATACGAGTTCCGTTGTAGGCAACGGCTGTATTTTTAGCAAGGATGGTAATTCCACGCTCTTTTTCGATATCGTTTGAGTCCATAGCACGCTCAGCCAATTCAGTACGTGCATCAAGCGTTTCTGATTGTTTCAATAGTTCGTCAACGAGGGTTGTTTTCCCGTGGTCAACGTGGGCGATAATCGCAATGTTACGGATATCTTCTCTTAATTTTGTCATGATTTCCTCTATAATATTCAAAATTTATTTTCTAACTGAACGATTATACCATAATTTCAGGTAAATAACATAACTCAAGCAAGTGTAAATGTTTTCACTATGCTTTTCTTTTCACGTCAAGCCTTTTCAAAGCAAGCGACTTATGATAAGATAGGCACAGTATGCGTTTAGATAATTTATTAGCCCAAGAAAAAGTTAGCCGAAAGGCCATGAAGCAAGCACTCCTCAAAGGGGAAATTCTCGTCGATGGTTGCCCAGCCCGCTCCCTAGCCCAAAATATCGATACAGGACTACAGGAACTCCTCTTTCGGGGCCAAATCATTCGAGGCTATGAGCACACCTACCTTATGCTTCATAAATCTGCTGGTGTCGTTACAGCCAATAAAGACAGGGAACTTCCAACTGTCATGGACTTGCTGTCACCTGACATCCAGTCTGACAAGCTCTATGCCGTCGGCCGACTGGACCGAGATACGACCGGCCTCCTCCTCTTGACCGATAACGGTCCCTTAGGCTTTCAGCTCCTCCATCCCCAATATCATGTCTATAAAACTTATCGAGTTGAGGTCAATGGACTTCTAACACCTGACCATATCCAAGCCTTTCAAAAGGGAATTGTCTTTTTAGATGGTACTGTCTGTAAACCTGCAAGATTAGAGATTCTATCTGCAAGTCCTTCCCTCAGTCGAGCCTCTATCACCATTTCAGAAGGAAAATTTCATCAGGTTAAGAAAATGTTCCTCTCGGTTGGTGTCAAAGTAACCTCCCTCAAACGCACCCATTTTGGACCTTGGAGCTTAGATGAAAATCTTCAAGCAGGATACTATCGTCCCCTAAACTCAGAAGAGTTGGCAAGTATTCGTGACTTTCTCAGAAAAAGTGGTTAAAAAATGAGCTCGGAAATATCCAAGCTCGTTTTCTTATTTCTCGACTTTGACTTTCCCTTTCCAAGAATCCAAACCATAAGAAAGGATATAAATCTCAAAAAAACCTTGTTTTTTCAAGTAAAGGGCTGCATTTGTCACACGTTGCGCACGTTGGTTTTCGTAAAGAAGGACAGGTTTATCCTTACGAAGGGCTGCAAGACTAGTCTTCAACTGACTTGAAGGAATATTGCGAGCCCCAAGAATATGTTTTCTGTGGAATTCTGCTGGGTCGCGCAAATCAATCAATTGACCCGTACGAATCAAGGCTTCAAACTCCTCATTGTCTACAATTTTAGCCGCACGGCGAATACGAAGATAGTTAAAGCCCATCCACGCCAACATTGCTAGTATAAGTGCCCACAAAATCCAAGTAACCATTAGTTCTTTTCTCCATTTTTCTCAATATAATCCAATTCTACCTTGTGCTCTCTGCGAAGAACCGCTTCTGCTTCTAGATAGTCTAATTTGTCCATCAACCCTGCATCGTAAATCCGAGAGAGCTCCAACTTCATCAGTTCAATATCATATAAGCGTTTTCCCATGTAAACAATAATACCAAATCGTTTGAGGAATTGCTGCACATCATAGAATGTTTTCATAAGACTCATTCTAGCAAAATTTTATGTTTTTTTCAAGAAGAGACCACACAAGAAGTATCGCAGAAATTAAAAAAGCTGCATCTTCTGCAACTTTTTAATCTGGTGGAAAATAGCCCAACTGCTCAGCGATATGAATCGCCTCCTGCCTGTTAGCCACTCCTAATTTTGAAAAGATATTGGCCAGGTGATTGGAAACTGTACGTTTACTCACATAGACCTTGTCACAGACATCATCAATAGTCAAGCCATTTCTAACCAGTTCTAGTATCTCGATTTCTCGTGGTGTTAGCACCTCTACCATCACTTCATCTGAAAAGATCTTACCTCCTAGATAAATCTTTTCCAGTTTTTTCACCAACTCATCTGGATCCATACTTTTATCTAGAAATCCATAAGCCCCCATAGCTTTAGCTCGGTGTTCATACATCTTTTTGCTGTATCCCGTCAAAATCACAACCTTACTAGAACAACCATTGTCAATAATCTCTTGTGCCAAGGTCAGCCCATCAGCTTGATACAGACTCGTCAGGTTGATGTCAATCAAAATAATGTCGTAGTCATTAAAAGCAATCTCCGAAATAGTCGAAAAATTATCCACTAACTGGACCTTTTTAATGTTTTCCGATAACTCTAAAATCATCTTGATACTTTGGCTAAATAATTTATGATCATCAATTAACAAAATTTTCATAACACAACTCCTTATCAATCGGGAGAGTAATTTCTACACGAAATCTCTTATTATTTTCAAAAATCTGCATTTGACCACCTAAAACACTAATTTTATTAGACATATTTTTCAAGCCATAACCTAAGGATTTTTCTGTTTGAAGGCAGTCATTTTCAGAAATGATAAAAATAGCGTCATCATGCACATCAATCTTCAAAGAAATCCTTCCACCACTAGCGTACTTAACGGCATTGGTCGCCAATTCCTCAACCAGACGATAGGCAATTTTATCGTAAGGAGATAAAAGTCTAAAGTGGACAGGAAACTGTGTGACAACTTCATTTTCTGCGTGATAGCGCTTGACAATCCGATTAATCAGCCCTTGATACTGTATGTCTAACTGCTCGTCTGTTTCTACCATTGGCTGATAATAATCCATCCGCTCACGAATCCGCTGAACCAACTCCTCTGTCACCAGATTGATCTGTTCACCAAAAGCTTGATTGCTACTATATTTATTAAAATTTTTTATCGCCATCACATTTTGCAGGATTTCATTGTGAAGAAATTCGGAGAACTGTTGTTCTGTGTCTTCATTTGCCAGCAGACTTTTCACCATACGGTTACGCTTTAAAAAGAGAACTTTTACATAATCCCTAGCATCTAGCATTTCAGCAGAACGAAAAAGGCGAATCAATTCTTCCGAACAAATCCCGAACAATAGTAACATGATATTCAAGACCAAAAAGCTCGTGTTTAAGTCTAAATGAAAGATGATGAAAATGCCTACTAACAAAAACATAACCAATAAAAACAAGCGTGAAAAAGCTTTTATATAGGACAATTTCAACTCTGATACCTTTTTTTGAAGAGAGCTGACAATCGTTTTGAAGTGTAAAAAAGCTAAGATGCCAAGAATTTCCAGATACCAAACTAGGTTCATCACTCCTGAGCCCGTCGTATTGATATACAAAAAGAAATAAGAAAGAGGCAATATTAAAGCTAATATCCACAAATTTCGTCTCTGATACTTGAGTTTACTTTTCAACTCTTTATGATATAAAATCAGTAAAATCAAGGGAACAAGGTTTAAAAAGAAAGACGCAAACAAGGACAGAAATAGAAAAATTGAAGGACTTAACAGATACGAACTAACGGTGATTAGTGTCAACACAAAGGACACACTCAACAGTTCTTCTCCTATTTTCTCTCCCAGAAAGATAATAGACAGAGAACTATACACCAATAAAAAAGAGTTGAGCGGATGAAGAATATCAAAAAAGTGCAACAGGGTGCTCGCAACTCCTTGATTAAATATGGATTGCCAGCTAATGAGAAACATCATCAGGAGCAACCAAAGTTTTAACTCACTATACCGAAAGGTCACAATATTACAAATATAGCTAAATACAATTAAAGCAATAAGCAGCAATAAAACCATCTGCAAGGAAAAATCTGTCGAAAAGTCCAGAGGGATCCTATAATAAATATAAATCATTAAAGCTAGATGATTCAAAATCGTCAACCACCACAATAAAAGTGAGTTTTTCGAGAGCAATTTGACAAACTGTTTCATATGTATCTACTTCCTGAACTACTTTAATATTATTATAACACAATACCAGAATTGCAGGATAGGCAACTCTGGTATTTGACTTAATTTTCAATAATTTGCCAACTTACTCTGTAAGTCACTAGCAAGTAAAGGACAAAGAGTAAAACCGCTACTCCCAGATAGGTGATATCAATAGAAATGCTGGTATTAGCGAAATTCTCAAAATAGCCCAAAAGAGCGGTACTCAAGGCAAATGCTAGCGGACCTGCGATGACCAGCGGAACCAAGAAATAACTTAGAATCTGTTGCAAAAGAATAGAACGATTTTGCTTTCTCTTGTTCCCAAGAAGGTATAAGATTTGATAATCATTAACACTATCCAAAGCACTTGTAGAAGTTTGAAGGGACAAGATACTGAGAGAAATAATGATAAAAATAACACTGACAAAAATCATGACAAAGACAATGACGCCCATAAATCCAAGATAAATCTCAAAAATTCTTCCTTTCGTTTGATAGGTGAACGGATTCAACTCTGCTCCATCACGAGTGAAGTAGTATTTTTCAATCCACTGATTCAAGAATGATTCTACTTCCCGTTTGTCAATGTTTTCTTTGAAATTGGCAACATAGGTCGTGTGGTCTTCCGTCAATCCAACTACTACCTTATCTGGTACAATCAAGGTTCCTGAGTCATTTGTAGTTACTGAAGATAAAAAGTAAACTGTTTCAAGTGGCTTTGAAGAGGCAAGGTTGAGAGAACGACCGTTAATCATGAGGGTTTTGGTCGTTGATAGAAAGTCCTGGATCTGCTTGGCAGTTCCTTTATAGTTGGCATTGACTAGAAATTGGTCTTCTGCCAAGTCAACCTCTCTTTCACCTTGCAGTTTGCGGAGATGATTGTAGGCAGAAATTCCTAAAATCGGTACTTTTGATTCAGGAAGTTTCTTATCATGCTCCCAGAGATTGCTAGTATCAATCAAATCTTTATAAGTTAAATCACTAGAATAGATAGGATAGCTGTACTCCTCTTTGATGAGGTTAAAGTCAAATCCATCTGCTTTCAGCCTATCTTTTACAGAATCCTGGGCAAATTGGAACTCTTGACCACGATAAAGATTGACAGTTACATCATAAGGTGAGTATTTGTTCAGCTCTCGGTTCATAGTCGTATAGGCACTACCACTAAAAACTAGTAAGCTGAGAGCCAGTGTCAAGGTCAAGGATAAGACAGCCAACGTGACCGAATTACTATCAGCTTGTTTTGAAAATTGACGGATTTTAAAAGTGTTTAGTTTGTTATAGTAGGTTTGAGGCAGTTTTCTAAGGGAGACCAAGATAAAATGGCTCAAGGTATTGTAAAATAAAATCACAAAAATCACGAAGATAGATACCAGCAAGATACCCCAGCTTTTCAAGAATGATAGATGGTGATAGTCTGAAAAATAGAGAGCACCAAAACCGATAACAGCTGTCGAAAGAATAAAGAGAAGTGCTTGAAGAACTGGCTTGCCTTTTGCCAAGACAGATTTTTTGACCCCATTTTCTTGAATGAGTGCAATGATATTTTGCTTTCTAAAGGTAAGAATGTCCATGACACCAACAATAAAACTGGTTACCAAATAGGAATAAACTAGTAAGATAACAGACTTGCTATCAAAGAAAAGCAGACTACCAAAGTAATTGGCCATAAAAAACTCAGATGCAATCTTAGCTAGAATGACCAGTAAGAACACTCCAAGCAAGAAACCTAGAATCAAGGAAAAGATATTGACCAGCATGGTCTCAAAGAACAGGGTACGGATAATCTGCTTCTTCTTCATTCCCAGCGTTGCATAAAGTCCCAGCTCTTTCTTGCGCCGTCCCAGGACAAAGTTTGTGGAATAAACGACGAGAAAGGCAATCGCCGATAGAATCAGATAGGAAAGCAAGCCCATGTACTGACTCATCACCGTCGTCAACATTTCCTTTGCTCCTGATAAACTTTGCATCACTGGATGGCTTGGTAAAGCATTAAAAGCGTAGAGCAAGCTATAAATCAAGGTCAGACTGAAAAAATAGATGGTATAGGTCTGTAAATTTCGAAATACATTTCGTAAAATCAATTTTGGATACATACTCTCCCCCTCCTATCTGGTACGGCTGTAAATCTCTTGCAAATACTGTTCATTAGATAGGCTGTGACGTTCCAAATCATCCATAATCTTTCCATCGCTAAGTAGCACCATCCGTGAAGAGTACTTGGCTGCGGCAGGGTCATGCGTAACCAGTAAAATGGTAATACCAAAACTTTTATTGATTTCCTGCAAAAGTGCCATCAGTTTTTCAGAATTAGCAGAGTCCAAGGCTCCTGTCGGCTCATCTGCGATAATCAGTTTAGAATCATCAATCAAGGCTCTAGCAGTTGCCACACGTTGTCGCTGACCACCTGATAACTGATTAGGAAACTTATCTTTTAAGTTTTGGATATCCAACTTATCCAAAATTTCCTCAATCTTATCCTGATGTTTTTTGATATTTTTCCCCTGAATTTGAAGAGGTAGAACGATATTTTCATAGACCGTCAAGGTTTCCACCAGGTTGTAGGCTTGGAAAATATAGGAAATGTTTTTAGCACGATAGTCAGCTAGTTCATTTTCCTTGGCATGGATAATGTCAAAATCTTCAAATCGAATCTCACCTGATGTTGGTTTATCAATCGTTGAAATACAGTTGAGAAGTGTTGTTTTTCCACTACCACTGGCCCCCATAATTGCCAGAAATTCACCTTTTTCAACGGACAAGTTCACATCTGATAAAGCATGAACGATATTATCCCCTTGACCAAATGTTTTCGTTAATGCTGTCACGATAAGTTGTTTCATCATTTCATTCCTCCATTTCTTTATGACACTATCATTATACGGTTTCTTTCAAGGTTTTCCATGAGTATTTTGTGCAATATATTCATGTTATAAAAAAAGCCGATACTTTTTTACGTATCGGTCGATATTGATTATTTGCGATCGTTTCTTTTTTTCATAAAGTAAACAATCACTATGACAACAACTCCTAAGACCAGTACAGGTGCATAGAATTCCAGTGTTCCAATAATTCCTTCCATTTTATCCTCCTGTCAAAAAATAGAGAGTTTTATCCACAGCGCACGTTTGGCGAAATACATTCATAAGAATATGTAAACCACCAACCACAGCGCCCCTGTGCTGTTAATCTAACAGCCGTACCCCACCCAGCAACAGATTTACCATCCAATTCTTGGCTATTAATTTCCATAATTCAAAGAATCTATCTCAGAGTTGTCTCGTTTTATTTGCATTTCTCCCCGTAAATATAACACCAAATCAAAATGTTGTCAATGTTTTGTGATAAAATACTAGAATTTTCCTTTTGTTTTATCTAACAGCGAACATTATTTCTCGTACACTCATAGGAATAGGTGAGACACAATCCACAGAGACCTGCTAGTGTCATTTTAAAAGCTGTGTACCACAAGCTTCTGATTTCCCGAAAAGTTCTTGGTTTTCAATCTCAAGATTTAGAGAATCAATCTCTGAACGATTTGTATTTTTAGCCATAAGGTTTCCTCCTTCCTTCTTTTGGATGATCATCTTTACAATAACTAGTATAAACTCTAGTATTGGATAAGTAATGAGTAAATCGTGCAAATTTCTTATTTTCGAGTAAAATTTTTATAGTTCTCAGTAAAGAAACAACTGAACAATCTCTTGCTCAGCTACTTTTTTACACTATTTCTTAAATTATTTAGAAGTTTCTTCTTAACTACTTTACAGAGACTCACACATCCCCCTGATTTTCCTATCTTTCTTGGCGATTCTAAGGCAAGTGTGGTACAATAAAAACATGAGAATTCAACAATTACACTATATTATCAAAATCGTCGAAACTGGCTCCATGAATGAGGCAGCCAAGCAACTCTTTATCACTCAACCCAGTCTTTCCAATGCTGTGAGAGATTTGGAAAATGAAATGGGCATTGAGATCTTTATCCGAAATCCCAAGGGGATCACCTTGACCCGTGATGGGATGGAGTTTCTCTCTTATGCCCGTCAGGTTGTCGAGCAGACCCAGCTTCTGGAGGAACGCTATAAAAATCCTGTCGCCCACCGCGAACTTTTTAGCGTTTCCTCTCAACACTATGCCTTTGTAGTCAATGCCTTTGTATCGCTACTTAAGAAAAGTGATATGGAGAAATACGAGCTTTTCCTTCGTGAAACTCGTACTTGGGAGATTATCGACGACGTCAAGAACTTCCGTAGTGAGGTCGGTGTCCTATTTTTGAACAGCTACAACCGTGATGTTTTAACCAAAATGCTGGATGACAACCACCTGCTGGCTCACCATCTCTTCACAGCGCAACCGCATATCTTTGTCAGCAAGACCAACCCTCTAGCTAAGAAAGACAAGGTGAAACTATCTGATTTGGAAAACTTCCCTTATCTGAGTTATGACCAAGGGACGCACAACTCCTTCTACTTTTCAGAGGAAATTCTTTCTCAAGAACACCATAAGAAATCTATCGTAGTCAGCGACCGTGCTACCCTCTTTAATCTCTTGATTGGTTTGGATGGTTATACTATTGCGACAGGGATTTTGAACAGCAACCTCAACGGAGACAATATCGTTTCTATCCCACTGGACATTGATGACCCAATCGAGCTGGTCTATATCCAGCATGAGAAAACCAGCCTATCTAAGATGGGCGAACGCTTTATCGACTATCTCCTAGAAGAAGTCCAGTTTGATAGTTGAGAAATGATAAGAACCAATATGTAGGCTAGCAATAACCTGCACATTGGTTCTTTTTATTTATAATTAAAGATTCCCCCTGCCAACTTATCAGCTAGTTTGGGAAAGAGGGTATAAAACTTATGGGCAAGGTTGAGAAGGATTGGGAGATTGAGTTCGCGTTTGTTTTTTCCTATAATCTTAACAATTTTTTTAGCCACTGCATCTGCTTCCAGCAGGAAGCGTTCAACCGACTTGAGATAGCTTCCATCTGGGTCGGCCTGGTCGAAAAATCCTGTACGGATTGGTCCTGGATTGACAGTCGTTACGTAAATACCATAAGGCATCAGTTCGAGGCGTAAGGCATTTGAAAAACCAATAGCCGCAAACTTGGTAGCTGAGTAGAGACTGGACTTGCCAGTAGCGATCAAACCTGCCATGCTAACAATATTGATGATATGGCCTTTTCGACTTTCCTTCATTCTTGCCGCAATGCGACGAGACAGATTCATTAGGGCAAAGGTATTGACCTCGAACATCTGATGAATATCTTGGTCGGAAATCTGGTCAAATTCCTCAAAGATCCCGTA
Organism: Streptococcus mitis; assembly: GCA_032511625.1. Lineage (GTDB taxonomy): Bacteria > Bacillota > Bacilli > Lactobacillales > Streptococcaceae > Streptococcus > Streptococcus mitis_DL. Next base: position 93,488 of record JAWFOO010000003.1, read on the forward strand.
ACCAGCGTTATTAATCAAAACATCAATCTTGCCATAGCGGAGATAGAGGTCTGCTAGCAGAGTTTCTAAGGCTGAGTCATCGGTAATATCGATTTCAACCAATTCTGCTTGTGGATGGTTTCCATAGAGTTGAGCTAATTTTTCCTTATTTCGACCAAGTAAGATGAGTTGGTCATTTGGCAAGAGTTTGACCATTTCTTGAGCTAGGCCACCGCTAGCACCTGTAATGAGAATAGTAGGCATACTGTTCCTTTCCCAAGCTTTTAGATTTCCACTTCTTCTAAGTCTTTGACCACATGGACATTTTCAAAAACACTGGCTGCATCTTTCTTGAGCTTGCTGATATCTTTTGAGAGGAAACGAGCACTGATATGGTTGAGCAAGAGGCGTTTGGCACCTGCTTCTACTGCAACCTGCGCTGCCTGCATGTTAGTAGAGTGGCCATGGTTACGAGCAATTTTTTCATCACCCTTGCCATAGGTCGATTCATGGACAAGGACATCGGCATTGACAGCCAGACGCACACTGGCATCCGTTTTTCGAGTGTCTCCTAAAATAGTGATAATCTTACCTGGACGTGGAGCTGAGATATAGTCTGCTGCCTTGATTTCAGTTCCATCTTCTAAAACAACGTCCTGACCATTTTTGATTTTTCCAAAAAGTGGGCCAAATGGGACGCCAGCAGCCTTGAGTTTTTCAGCATCCAAGGTACCTTCTAGGTCCTTTTGCATGACACGGTAACCAACACAGAAAATAGTGTGGTCCAGTTCCTCTGCATACACAACGAATTTATCGGTCTCAAGGATTTTTCCTAGAGAATCTTGGTCAAACTCATGAAAATGAATGCGGTAAGGCAGGCGAGAGCCTGACACACGAAGACTGGTTAAGACAAATGACTTGATCCCTTGCGGTCCATAGATCTCCAGATCTGTCTGCTCTTCATTGGCCTGAAAGGCACGGCTAGAAAGGAAACCTGGCAGGCCAAAAATGTGATCTCCGTGCAAGTGGGTGATAAAGATTTTGCTGACCTTACGTGGTCGAATTGTGGTCTCAAGAATGCGATTTTGCGTACCTTCTCCACAGTCAAAGAGCCAGACTTCGTTAATCTCGTCCAAGAGTTTCAGGGCGAGACTGGAAACGTTGCGGGCTTTAGAGGGCTGACCAGCCCCCGTTCCTAAAAATTGAATATCCATTCGATACTTTCTAATTAATCAATATATAGCATGGCTGTGCGGTTTTCCGATCGGAAATAGCGCTTGCCAGAAAAAGCAGTAGCTTCCTGTAATAAATCCTCTTGACTGTAGCCTTTTAGACGTTTGCTACCATCAGCCAAGCTTTCCAAATCAGTCAAAGCTGTGAGATTTTCCACACTAACAACTTCCTCGTCCCCGACAGCCTTCATGTAAATCTTGCTAGACTCCTCAAAGACTAGCTGATGGGGGAAAATTTGCGCAATTTCAAAGAGCAAGTCATCCGAGATTTTCTCCTCATTTTCAGAGAAAATCCGACCAAGACCCTCACTCTCATAGCAGAAACCAAAGGATTTGCCAGACAGATTAAGCCGAACAAAGGGCTTATTTTCTAAGGTGAAACTAGGTTCAGCATTGTAAAGATTCAGCTCCTGACTGACTTCTGCAAAATAATCGGTCGCAGCTTGAGGACTCTTTTTCTGATATAGTTCTGCAAAGTAAGCATTGACTACGCTGGGCGGAGGTGTAATAAGTGCCAACTGCTCCTGCTCTGTCTTTCCAGCTAGAAGCTGTTCCAGATAGACCTTATCCAGACTTGTATATCCTCCATATTTTAGAGCCAAGGTTTTGATATCAGTCATAAAATTCTTCTAACCTCCATTTGTTTTTCTCAGAAATGTAGCCTCTAATCACTTCGCCGTCTTCCTGATAATCACGTTCTTCCAGAATCGCAACACTTTCTAAATCATGAATCTTGTAGGACTTTGAAAAAGGCACGCGCAGGGTAAAGGATTCAAAAATATCCTTGATTTTCTCTAAAAATAGTGCCTGCAAATTCTCACGACTATCCTCAGACTTAGCAGAAATGAGGGCATAAGGCGTTTGGGTAGGCGTAAAATCCTCCACCAAATCCGCTTTATTATAAAGGGTCAAGCGAGGAATGTCGTCCATATCCAAATCTTTCATGATGGACAGGACTGTTTTTTCATGCTCCTCATGGTAAGGATTGCTGGCATCGATAACATGAACCAGAAGGTCTACATGCTTGCTTTCTTCCAAGGTTGACTTGAAACTGGACACCAACTCTGTCGGCAAATCCTGGATAAAGCCAACGGTATCTGTCAAAGTTACTTGGAGATTCCCCCCCAGATGGATACTCTTAGTCGTCGCATCCAGAGTCGCAAAGAGCTCATCTGCCTCATACTGGGTCTTACTGGTTAAGGTGTTCATGATAGTTGACTTCCCAGCATTGGTATAACCAATCAAACCAATCTTAAAGGTACTTGACTCCAAACGTTTTTCTCTGACTGTCGCACGATTTTTCTCAACCACCTTGAGCTGGCGCTCGATATCCGTGATTTGATTGCGAACGCTACGACGGTTCAGCTCCAGCTGGCTTTCACCAGGTCCCCGAGAACCAATTCCCCCTGCCTGACGGCTGAGCATAATACCTTGGCCAACTAGACGGGGTAGGAGGTACTTGAGCTGGGCTAAGTGGACTTGAAGTTTGCCTTCATGGCTTCGAGCCCGCATGGCAAAGATATCCAAAATCAACTGCATACGGTCAATGACCTTGACACCGAGAACTTCTTCTAAATTGACATTTTGCCGTGGAGTTAAACGGTTGTTGACGATGACAGTGGTAATTTCTTCTGCATCCACCATAAGCGCAATTTCTTCTAACTTACCAGAGCCGACGAAGGTCTTGGAATCATATTTTTCACGTTTTTGTCTGTAGCTATCTACAACGACTGCCCCTGCTGTTTTCGCTAAACTGGCCAATTCTTCCATAGAGAGATCAAAATTGTCCATGCCCTGCAATTCTACACCAATGAGCAGGACCCGTTCCTCTTTTTTCTCCGTTTCAATCATCTAAAAACTCCTCTATCTGGCTTAAAATGCGATCTTTTACACCAGTTTCTCCAATCTGATAAAAGGTCACCTGCATGCGATTACGGAACCAGGTCAACTGACGTTTGGCAAAACGACGAGTCGCCTGTTTGAGACTCTCACTAGCATCCTCCAAGGTCTGCTCTCCACGGAAGTAAGGAAAGAGTTCCTTGTAACCAATCCCTTTAGCAGCCTGCACATCTGGATAATGGTCAAACAACCACTTAGCTTCGTCTAGAAGTCCAGCTTCAAACATCAGGTCCACTCGGTGATTGATACGCTCATAAAGCTGACTGCGCTCATCGTCCAAGCAGATAATCAGCGGTTCATATAGACTCTCTTTATTTTCCAAATCCTGACCAAAATGGGCAATTTCCAAGGCACGCATCGCACGACGACGATTAAACTGGGGAATCTCAAGGTCTGCTTGCTCCACCAAATGGGCTAATTCCTCATCTGAATATGGCTCCAAACTAGCTCGATAAGCTAAAATCTCCTCATGAGGAGTCTCACCACCTAGGTGGTAGCCTTCAAGCAAGCTCTGGATATAAAGCCCAGTCCCACCAGCAATAATAGCTAGCTTGCCACGGCTTTGAATATCCTCAATAGCCTTCTTAGCTTCTGAAACAAAATCAAAAGCCGAGTAAGACTCGGTTACCTCTCTAACATCGATTAAATGATGAGGAACAGCTGCCTGCTCTTCTGGACTAGCCTTAGCCGTCCCTATATCCAGACCTCGATAGACTTGCTGGCTATCTCCACTAACCACTTCGCCATTAAAACGCTTTGCAACTTCGATGGCAAGGGCTGTTTTTCCAACTGCAGTCGGTCCAACAATCACAATTATTTTTGTTTTCATCTTTTTTCCTTGAAAAATTCCCATTTTTTCGTTACTATTATTATAACACAAAAAGGTCAGTCAGAAAAATGTGACCTCTTGAGGGGGCTGGCTGATTAAGAAGATAAAGGAGGAAGACTCATGGCTAAAGGATTCGCTAAAGGTCTTGTAACAGGTGTCGCAGGAACTGTCGCTGCAGTCGCAGGTGCAGTATACGCATTTAAAAAGAAAGTGATCGAACCAGAAGAGCAAAAAGCAGCTTTCATCGAAGAAAACCGTAAAAAAGCAGCTCGTCGCCGCGTATCACGTTAAGAAACAAAAGAAGTTGGGATTTATTTTCTCAACTTCTTTTTTCTATTCTTTTAAATAGCTAGGTCAAACTTCAACTGTGGCTTGACAGGGTCATAATCCACCAACTCAAAGTCCTCTGCTTTAATATCAAAAAAATTGGTCTTATCTGGCACATTCAAGACCAAACGTGGTTGGCAGTTTGATGGCTCACGACGGAGCAATTCCTGAGCTTGTTCAAATTGATTGTCATAGATATGGAGATTGTTGATGAAGTAGAAGAACTTCCCAACCTTCCAGCCGAAATGCTTGGCAATCATCATTTGAAGAGCCACGTACTGCATAGCATTGATGTGGTGGGCCACCAACATGTCATTCGAACGCTGGGTCAAGGTCGCATCCAGATAGATTTCTCCATCTACACGGCGGACATCAAACATGGTCTGAAAGGCGCATGGGAGTAGTCCTTCTGTTTCTTCGAAAGCTTGGTAATCCCAGAGCGAAATGATATTGCGACGGTTCCAAGGGTTGACTTCCAACTGCTTGAGAAGCTTATTGATAATGTCGTGTTTCTTAACAACAGCACCATAGCGCTCACCAATGGTTCCCGTATTTCCCACTTCCCAGTCATTCCAGTAGTGAACATTGTACTTGTCATTGAGAACTTCTAGGCTATTAGACTGGTCTTGGTAGATCCAGAGAACTTCTTTGATAGCTGATTTGATTGCAATGGGACGCAAGGTTGTAATGGGGAATTCCCCCTTGGCCAAGTCATACTCTGCAAAGGCACCCGTTACGTACTTAGAGTTGGCAACTGTCCCATCCTTGTACTTGGGACGTGCTTGCTCTGAGAAAACACCTTCCTTTAGAATGCGTTCAATATTCTCTTTAAAAATCGTATCTGATTTTGTCATTTACTCTCACCTCATTTATTTCCTAACTAGTATAGCATAAAAAAAGAAAGGAGGAAAATCACTCGCTTCTGGAAAGCAATTTTCTCCTTTTTCTATTTTATTGCAATACAAGTGATGCTGCTCCGATAACTCCAGCGTCATTTCCTAGAGTTGCAAGAGCTAGTTTAGTAGTTGTGCGTACTTGTGGGAAGGTATTTTCATCGTAGACTTTTTGAACACCTTGTAGAAGGAATTCTCCCGCAGCTGATACACCACCACCGATAACGATTGTTGATGGGTTTAGGATTGAGCCAATGTTAGCACAAGCGATTCCCAAGTAACGTGAGAAGTTACGGTAAACGATCAAAGCAAGATCGTCTCCTTCTTTTGCCAAATCAAAGACAGTCTTAGCGGTTACTTCTTCTCCATTATCAATCAAGCGTTTCAAGGCTGCATCGCCTTCGTATTCATCGGCATAGCGACGAGTCAAGTTGACAATCCCTGTTGCTGAAGCAACTGTCTCAAGGCAACCTTTCTTACCGCAAGTACATGCGATTGGTTGATCAAAGTCAACAGTGATATGACCAAGCTCACCTGCTGCACCAGCAACACCGTGAAGCAATTTTCCTTCTGCGACGATACCACCACCAACACCTGTACCAAGTGTCATAAAGACAACATCTGGTTGGTTATCACCAGCACCCATCCAACGTTCACCAAGAGCTGCTACGTTGGCATCATTATCGATGAAGAATGGAATGCCCAAGGCTTTTTCAATTTTTTCTTTAATTGGTTGAAGAGTTTTCCAGTTGAGGTTGTAGGCACCGATAACAGTTCCTTTTTCACGGTCAACCACACCTGGTGACCCCATTCCAATACCTTGGAAGTCTGCTGCTGCCAATCCAAGCAAGTCCAAGCGATGCTGAATAGACTCAATCATATCATCAACGATATGACTTCCCTCATCCAAAATGTTAGTCTTAATAGACCATTTTTCTTGGATTTCTCCTGCAGTTGTCAAGATTGCAAATTTGATAGAAGTTCCACCAAGGTCAATCCCAATAATCTTTTGACTCATCATATTCTCCTTTTTCATTATGAATTAACTGAAAATGCTTACAGTACTAGTATAACAAAATCTAATCGTTTATGCAAAGGTTTGCATTAACTTTCTGGATTTTATCCTGACTTATGGTTTCCAGAGACCTGAAGCATCTACATAGTAACGGCCTCCATCAACTCGCTCATTTTTAGCCATTTTACCATCTGATTTCAAATAGTAATTTCCTTGCCATGCACTATAAACATAAGAACCATCTGATTTTAGATAATACCAAGCTTGGTAAGTAGCATCATAAACCCATTCATTGATAGCCATTTTGCCATCTGATTTCAAATAGTAATTTCCTTGCCATGTACTATAAGCATAAGAACCATCTGATTTCAAATAATACCAAGCTTGATAGGAAGCATCATAAATCCATTCGCTCTGTGCCACTCTACCATCCGCTTTCAGATAATAGCTTCCCTGCCATGCATTTTTTACTGGATTTCCATTTCCATCAAAATAATACCATGCACCATCCTGCTTAACCCAGCCACTTGTTGTTGCTGAACTTGTATTGTTTTGAGCCGAAGTTGATTGCTTTGCTTTGAAAGCACCTTTTGGGGCATTTTTCAATTCACAAGCCACACCATCATGATCGCGGTCTAACTTGGCAGAATAACCAGAATCCCCCTCATGAATATCCGCGTATCCATTCGCCCAAGCCTCTTTACAACTAGAAAAATGGATGTTTTCTTCTGCTAACACAGGTTGTGAAAACAAGGCTAAAACTGGCAAGGTAGCCAGACTCATTTTAAAAAATAGACGTTTGTTCATTTCTTTCTCCCATAATTATGATATCGATTTCACTATTATTTTATCAAACTTATTTCAGCAATTCAAGAAAACTTCTGGTTATTTCTGCAAACTCTTTTGGCTTAGCTCTATTCAGAATATGAGGACCTTCAGGGATAATCTGAAATTTGGATTCTGATATTAGTTTATGAAGACTTCTCATAGAACTAAGATTCGGTTTATCTTTGCTGCCACAAATTAGTAAGGTTGGATAAGGACAAGTTCTTGATATATCAGTTAAATCAAGTGTCTTCAATTCCTCAGAAACTCCGACCATAAGAGCTTTGTCTGCTCCCTGTTTTTCAAATACTCTTTTGGGAAGTAATTTAAATATCAGCAACTGAACATAAAATAGGATATTCCCTGCTAATTTTAGCGGGCATCCTGATAGAACCAAAGCTCGAAGATTTGGTAAATCATAACTAGATAGTTCTAATGCCAGGGCAGCACCTAAGGACAATCCAACCAAAACAAAAGGTTCTGTCTCTTGAGCTAGATGCTGATAAACTCGCTCTTTAGCTTGTTGATAGTTGCTAACTCCAGAAGGAAATAACTCTAGGGCTTCAGAAGGATAATCTACAAGCAACTCTTGCACTTCTTTCCAACTATCTGCTGACTGGCCTAATCCATGTAAAAATATTAGTTTCATTTAGTTCTCCCTTACTGACAATTCATACAAGCCCCTCACCGCGTTACAGCCATAGATGGCTTCTGCTTGGGCAAAATCTGCCAAGGTCAAAACTTTCTCTTCTACCTCTCCTGTTTCCAGCAAATGTTGACGGTAAATTCCTGGTAAGATTCCCAGTCGGATAGATGGTGTATAGAGTTTCCCATCAATCTTCAGAACCAAATTTCCAATAGAGGTTTCAAGCAATTCTCCTCTTTGATTATGGTAAATCTTCTCCTGTTCCCCTAGGCTCAAATGAGGTCGGTGAGTCGTTTTAAAATAGGTAAATGCTTGCTGTAAATCCGCTTCCTGAAGGCAAAGTTTTACCTGACAGAAGTTCGGACTAAGAGGTGTTAAGATTTGACGATTGAATTCTATTTCTCCAGACTTGTTGAGACTGATTCGTAGACGGTAATCTTGATTAGCATCACAAGCCTGACACTCTTCCTCTATCTTTTGTCTCAAGTCTTCTACATCAAAAGAATATGCAAAATATCGACTCGCTTTTCTCAGTCTTTCTATATGTTGCTCTTCAAACAGCAGTTGTTTTTGGCTGATTTTTCCAGTTGTGATTAATTGGAAGCAAGCTTGTTTACGATAAAGGACTGCCGCCTTTTGATGAACCTCGAGGTATTCAGATTCCCAAGTGCTATCCCATGTAATGCCGCCACCTACTCCATAGATGGCTTTCCCTTGATGCAGTTGAATGGTCCGAATGGCAACATTGAAAATCCGTCGCCCATTTGGAAGTAAGAGACCAATCGTTCCACAGTAAACTCCGCGCGGTTGAGGTTCCAAATTTTTGATAATCTCCATAGTCGCAATTTTCGGAGCACCCGTTATGGAACCACAAGGAAAGAGAGAACGGAAGATTTCAACAAGGTCCACATCCTCTCGCAACTGACTCTTGATGGTCGAAGTCATCTGCCAAACCGTTGAATACTGTTCCACTTGGCAGAGACGCTCCACATGCTCACTCCCCACTTCAGAAATACGGTTCATATCATTGCGCAAGAGGTCCACAATCATCATATTTTCAGAGCGATTTTTAGGATCCTGCTCCAACCAACTAGCTTGGTCAAGATCTTCTTGGTCAATCACTCCACGCTGAGTCGTTCCCTTCATTGGTCGCGTAGTTAACTCACGGTCGTTTTGCTCAAAAAAGAGCTCTGGGCTCATGGAAATCACTGCCATTTCGTCATGTTCCACATAGGCATTGTAGCCCGCCTCCTGCTCTACCACCATACGATTGTAGATGGCAAACGGATTGGCACTTAAGTCCTGCTTGAGTTGGACGGTGTAGTTAACCTGATAGGTATCCCCCTGCCGCAAATGATGGTGAATCTGGGCAATTGCCTTTTCATAGTCCTCTGCAGACGTCACTTCCTGCCAATTTGAGGGCAAATCAACCTCATCATAAGTCAAAGGAATAGGTGATGTTTCTACCCTATCATGAACTGTAAAATATAGCAGGTACTCTCCCAGTAGGGGAGCCTTGCAAACTGCTAGTTTCTCCTCAAAAGCAGGTGCAGCCTCGTAGCTGACATATCCCACCACATAGTAGCCTTGCTCTTGGTAGCTTTCCACTTGTGCCAACAAGTCCGCCACTTCTTCTACATTTCTCGTTTTTAACTCTTTGATCGGCTGGGTAAAGGTGTATCTCTCCCCCAAAGCCCTAAAATCAATCACTGTTTTTCTATGCATAGCTTAAGTATAGCATAAAAAGGTAAATCAAGAAAAACTTAATCTACCTTTTTACTCATCTATTTAATACAATTTATGCTTTAAAAAGATTTCCTGTGAATCCATCAGTATTCTTAAGAAGTGCTTTAAAGACTTTTGATTTAAGCTCTACAGTTTTAGCTGTTCCTCCACCTGCTAGATCAGCCTCAACCGCCTTATCAAATAAGACTTTTAGCTCAGCATAATTAGTAATTTGTTTACCATCAATTTCAATTGCAGTAAATCCTTTGTCAGCTTTTGCTTTCACTTCTTGATAATAAGCTTTTTTCCATTCTTCAAGAGTACTAAATCTGTTATTAGAAACTTTCTTGATAATGAAGTCATCACCTAACATCTTATTATTTTCTTTATTAGCTGCATCTTGATACTTACTAGAAGCATATCCAACAAATCCATTCTCATATCCGAAGTAACCCCACATACGGAATGTATTGTGTTTAAAGGATGCCGCACCAGGAGCACCAGTACTTGTATTTCCACCATAGATACCAGTCATCATGTTCATATTGACATAAGCAGACCCAAAATCCGTTGGATTATAAGTACCATCACCAGGAGCACCATGTTTCGTCATTAGGTTATTAGTAATTAAATCATCAATAGTATTGATTGCTACTTTTTTCTCATCCTCTGTCAACTCACGAATTTTATCGAACTGATGACCTGAATTTCCACTACGATATTGTCGATCCATTTTCTTGAACCAGCGACTCGTATTTCCATTTAACTTCGGTAATACAGCATCAGCCTCAAGATGATCTAACATCATAAGAGCATCATTGTAGTTCTTCATATAGTGATCAATTTGTTCACGAGTCTGTAATTTTTCAGGATCTGGGTTATACCATTGATTTCCATCATTTTGACGATGATAAGCCATATTAATCCCTAATGCTCCATATTCACCATTTGAAGTTGATTTATCAGGCGTTTGTAACATACCCTGCGCGTACGCTTCAAGATCTGTACCTTGACGATGTCCATGACCACCAAGATATGCCATACGGTCATTTACGTGAGTTGTTTCATGTGTAAATGCTGAAATACCAAAGTCCTCTAACATATTTGTTACCATGAAGAAAACTTGTTCATCTTCATATGGTTTTGCATAGACTTTAGCCATCGCTCCCATATTCCAATTAATTTGATGCCATCTATCTGTTGGTCCAAATAACTCACGAATCGGTGTCGCTACCTTCCCATCTTTACCATATCCACGACGATTAGCATCCTTAATACCCGCATAAGCTTGATTATCCCATACAGGTGTAGGAACCATATTTTGGCTCTTAAGTAGTCTATCTCGAACATTCGGAAGTGCAAGACGTGACCAGAAGTCTAAGTATGTTTGTTGAGCTTTAGCTACATAATTAATACGTTCTTTGAACGCTTCACGTTCAGCTTCTGTATTTTTACCATATTTTTCAAATGAACTATAAGCCATAGTATTATAGGTTGAAATCATAAAGATATGTGCTTTCTTCAAGTTCAATAATGGTAAAATCATACGTGCATGCATATTATTATTCAGACCATCAAAGACACGATGACGTTTATTTTTTAAATCTGGATTTGTTGTTTCAGGTTCTACAACATAAACATTTTTCGCTGAGTGAATAAACCAGTCGTTAAGATCTGTATCATTTGTGAAGAGACGCATATTATAATCTAAGAAACTACGTAAATCACCTTTACCAGTGTCTCCTGCAATAATTTCACGGTATGCATCTTGAGTTCTATCACCCTTTAAGTTCTTTTCTTGCGAGCCAATTCGAATCAATCTGTCAATAACACTTGGTGTCTTACCATAGAAGTCTGGTTTAAACATCATCATATTCTTAATGTTCAAGTCACCATATTCAATTCCATAATAACGATTGAGGTAAGTAAGTGCCATCATAATTTTAGCTTTATTATCTTCTACTTTCTTAAGAAGTGCTTTTATGGCTGCCTCATCACCGTTTAATTGATGGTCTTCATTTTCAACAAGAGCTTTTACTAATTTATCAAGATTTCCTTTTACTTCTGCGAAACTTTCTTCTAAATATAATGCTCCAACATTACCTGTTATCGCACGAACTTCAGGAGATTCAAGAGTAATTGTATCTAATTTTGCTTTAATATCACTTAGTAATTGAGTACGGTCTTTAACCACCATATTTGGTGTGTAAACTACATCTCCTAAATCTGTAATACCATATTCTTTTACTTGTTCCACGTTTGATGTAGCCTTAGGTGACACAGCTTTTTCTTCTTTCGTACCATCAGCATAATGAATCATAATATGATCAACATCTGATAAGTCGGTCACAAATTGTCCATCTTTCATACCTGTAACAGATAATACTTCTGTATTCAGTAATTTAGAATCTGAAGGAATCTTGTTACCTTGATTTACAATCCATTCTTTATTGTAGAATGGTTGAAGTTTTTCGATGTTACGGTAAGCAAGCTCACGAGATGCATCATAATCTTGAGTAGATTTATAAGTGTCAGATTTTGGTTTCACTTGGTTCAATTTATCTTCTACAAGTGGAGCAATTTCAAATTTATCGGCTGTGATACCCATTGCCTCGATTTTTTTATTTGCTTCTTCAAGACTAATTTCTTTAATTCTATTAGAACGTGAGCGTTTATATGAACGACTACCTGTACTAACATCTTTTACTACAAAGTTTCTTTCTAGTACATCGTTTGTATAGTAACCATCTTCAGTATCAATATCTCTAGATCCGTAGAATTCTTCACCGTTTTTAACTTTCATCATTGAAACAGTATCTGCAACTCTACCCCATGTCCAGTTTTTACTGATGAAACCACCAACTTCAACAGGGTTCTTAATATCGATAGTACCTTTAGTCACCGCATTACGTACAGAAGCATATTTATCAATACCGTTAGGATCAGAACCGTTATCCGTAACAGCAACAAGTCCACCAGCACGAGCTTTATTAGCAACCATATCAGCATCTACATAAGCTTTCTTAATGTTACCTTTCCAAACTTCACCGGCGATACCAGCCATACCCCAAGGTCTATCACCAACACCAGTAAGTTTCCCGATAAAGGCAATATTTGTCAGTTGTCCACCAATATCTACCTTATTAGTGATACCAGATATTCCATCTTTACCAAGAATGCTACCAGTAACTTTAACGTTCTCAACAGTAGCATTTTTAACAGATCTAGCAAGGGCAGAAATGTTTTCAATCCAAGGCATATTGATGTTAACGTTAGCTAAGTTAATATTTTTAACTGAACCACCTTCGATATTACCGAATAGTTGACGTGCCATGTTGTGGATTGAATATTGTTTACCATCAACACTTGTTAAGTGACCGCTAAATTTACCAGGTACATATTCCTTATTTGGAGTTGGTACGTTAGTTGCATTAAGGTCTGCACCAAGTTTAAACTCACCAGTTGGGTCTTTTTGCATATCCTCAATGAGTTCTTTAAAGTTGTAATAGACATTTCCAATCTTTGGTAATTGTTTTTCAAAGTAATGAACATACTCTTCACTTAGTGTATCATCAGCTCTACGTTGAACTAAGTCAGGAGCTTTTGCTACAACTTTGTACAATGTTTTTCCATCAACAACCACTTCTTCAACAGAACTTACTGCAAGTCTTGTTGTCTTATTATCATGCGTTGTTACACGTAAATATAATGGAGCAACATCTGTTGGCTTTTCAGTTAATAAGCTCTTATCTGTTTCTTTTCCTTCAGCATCCACACTCATCAAGCTTGTTTCTTTGATGTTTTTGATTTCAACTTTTTTGAGGTCAATTCTTAGCGGTTCTTCTTTCAGAACTTCTTCCTCATCACCCTCACCACGGTCATAAACCATCTTCGTTTCAAGTTTATAATCCTTGTAGTACTGCAAATCTGTCAGGGTCGTTGTCAAGTCGTCTGGTGAAACATTCAAGGTTTTCACAATCTCATCACCTTTTTTCAGAGTTAGGGTGATAGATTTAATGGCCGCCTTACTTGGATTTTCTAGACTATATTTAACATCTGAAGTACGCTTGAAATCCTTAGGTTCAACTGCTGTGATGGTCAAAACTGGTTTTTCAAAACTCTTGGTACCACGTTTTAAAATTTTGTCTTGAGGTGCCTCAAGGATTTCCTCTGTAACTTTTGGAGCGTCTTCTGTTTTAACTCCCTTAATGGTATTAAAGGTCTTGGTGATTTTTTTCTGGCCTTCTTTTCCTTCTTGAGCTACAACTTCTAAGCCTTTTTTCAGTTGGTCATCTTCTTTAACAACTTCCTTAAATGGAATCTTTTCAAGACTTTCTTCTACAAGAGTTCCTTCAATTGGTTTTGTACCACGACTTACCTGTTGGTTTACAGGCTCCTTGGTAACTTCTGTGCTAGTTGAAAGAACTTGGTCAGTTTTAACACCTTCTACTGTTTTATAAGTTGTTTTAGTAACTTGACTTCCTTTTTCACCATTTCTTACGACAGTTTCTTCGTCCGTATACTTGGTTGGATCCTCAGTCGTTTCAGTTTTGTAGTCTAGGTCTGTAGTCGATGTTTCAACAAGGGTTCCCTCAGTTACTTTGTACTCAGGTAACTGTTCTTGTACAAGGGCATGACCTGCTTTACCTTCTTCTTGAGTTCCTTTGGCTTCTACTGGAGCCTCTGGCAATTCTGGTTGCGTCAGAGCTTGTCCTACCTTACCTTCTTCTTGGGTTCCTTTTACTTCTACTGGAGCATCTGGCAATTCTGGTTGCGTTAAGGCTTGGCCTTCTTTACCTTCTTCTTGAGTTCCTTTTACTTCTACTGGAGCATCTGGCAATTCAGGTTGCGTTAAGGCTTGGCCTGTCTTACCTTCTTCTTGTGTACCTTTTGCTACTTGGTAAGTTGGTTCAGCTTGTGGTACTAGAGTTGGGGCAGGTTGCACCTCTTTCTTAGTTCCGACTGCAATAACTTGCGACACAGGATTTTGGACTACTTGGTTTTCGATGACTTCTCTAACTTCTTGACCGTTGACCATCGATACTTTAGTTACAAGGCGACGCTGACCATTTACTCCAGCTGTGACGATACGAGTCTGTCCTTCTGCTAGATTCGCATCTGGATTTGTGACTGTTTCAAACGGAATCTCCACCAAGCTCACTTCCAGTCTGGTCTGAGGCTTTTCAGAAACTGGTTTTTCTTCAACAGCAGGAGCAACTGGATTCTCTTCTACAGGTTTTTCGATGACAGTTTCTGGAGTGACAGCAGGTCTTTCTTGAACTACTTCTGTTTTCTCGATTTCATTTGCACTTTGCTTTTCGACTGGCAACTGAGGCTTCTCAGCTGAATCCGGTCTTGATGGATGGAGTTCTGCTTCCTTAAAGTATCCAATGTATTCATAGCCTTCGATGTGAATAATCCCTTCAGCCAAGCCTTCATGTGTAGAGGCTGAAATAGTTTGGTTATAAGAAAGCAATTCTTTATTTTCAAATGCGAATGTCCCATAAGGTACAAAAGTGCTAGCTCCTAGAGAACCAATCAAGAGAACACCTAGAACCTCTTTGCGACCTTTTTTGGACACCAAAAATACTGCTAGAGAAGCCGTTGCCAATCCAAGACCTGCTAGGGCTAGCTCCTTACTTCCTGTGTAAGGAAGTTGTTGACTGTTAGTTGCCTTCTTGCGATAAACTACATAGAGAATATCATCATCTTGAAATTCTGTAGGAACCTCATGATGAATCAGAGCTTTTTCAGACTCGGTCAATTCCTGCTCCGCCAAATAACGGTAATGAACGCTATGAGCACCGCTGACTTCATTGGCATGCACCTTATCTACTGAAAGGGTACTAGCACCAAAAAGGAAGGCCCCGATTGCTACAGGACCTACCCCAACAGTTAGCTTACGAATCGAATATTTGGTGATTTTTTCTAGTTGTTGTTTTGTTTTTTTCATTCTCACGACTTTCTGATAGAATCTTGTGGATAATGCGCACGCGCACCTCCAATTAATTTTGGACGGCTAGCAAGAGCCGTTACATGGGCATGCCCAATTTCTCTCAAAAGAGGGCGAATCGGAACCTGAACATGCTTGACATGCATGCCAATTGCAGTGTCTCCAATATCCAATCCAGCATGAGCCTTGATAAATTCAACCTCAACTGGATCTTGCATAAACTTGAAGGCTGCCAACTGACCTGAACCTCCTGCATGAAGGGTAGGAAGGACACTGACCATTTCCAGACCAAACTGCTCTGCCACCTGACGTTCAACAACGAGGGCCCGATTGACATGTTCACAACCTTGAACAGCTAGATGAATTCCTTTTTTCTCTAGGATATCTAGGATGGTCTTCACAATAATTTCCCCAATTTCTTGGCTGGATTCCTTACCAATCTGACCACCTATCACTTCACTAGAAGAAAGTCCCAAAACAAAGATAGATCCTTGCTTCAAATTGGCCTTTTCTAATACATCTTTTACAATCTGGCTTGTGTCTCTTTGAATGTCTTTTTCCTTCATACTTGATACCTCTTTTGTCATTATCTATCATATCGTTTTTTCTACGTTTTAGCAAGATAGACAACCTAGAATGCTTGCCCAATTACGCATAAAACTCCCAGAATTGACTGGGAGTTAGCTAGTTTCTATTCTATTTATGTATATTTCAACTGTCGTCCCTTTTGAGGGAATAGAATCAATCTTCATTTGGTAATCTTCTCCAAAGTGAAGTTTGAGCCGTTGATCAACATTTTGAAGACCAACCCCCCCACGTTTGAGTTGACTTTGACTACTATCGCCAGCATCTTGGAAACCAACCCCATCATCCTCAATGCGGATGACTAGTCCTGAATCCTGTTTCTGAACAGAAACTCTGATATGTCCCTGACCTTCTTTTTCCTTAATGCCATGGTAAAGAGCATTTTCTACTAAGGGTTGTAACACCAGCTTGGGCAAAACTAGCTTATCAAAGGCAGGATTTTCATCAATCTCATATTCCAGCTTATCTCCATAGCGTTGTTTCTGGATAAAGAGGTACTGGCGGACATGGTTGATTTCGTCAGACAGGCAAATCAAATCTTTACCCTGATTGAGCGCCAAGCGGAAGTAGGTAGCCAAGGACTTGGTCACCTGCACCACACGCTGACTATCCTGAAATTCAGCCATCCAGATGATGGTGTCCAAGGTATTATAAAGGAAATGCGGATTAATCTGGCTCGATAGGGCTTGAAGTTGGTACTGACGGGTCGTTTCTTCCTGCCTGCGAATATCTGCCATCAGCTGATCAATCTGATCCAGCATGGCATTGAACTGACGAGACACTTCTCTCAGTTCATAGGCACCATCTTCCTTGGCACGCAGATTCTGATTACCAGAAGCAATCTCCAGCATGGTTTCTCTCAAGTCATTCAGAGGAGCAATCCAGCGTTTAAGACTAAGCCACACCAAGCAGAGACAGGCAAGAAGAGATGTGACACTAGCCCCAAGCAAGGTCCACATGAGTTGACTCCGAACCTGATCTAACTTCTCCAACGAAGACACACCCAGAACCGTCCAATCAGTTCCAGCAATCTTTTCTTGACTGACATAGGATTGGTGGTCTGGAGTATAACCCTGCCCTGTCTCAATATAGGGGTTCATGGCCTCCATTTCGCTAGACGAACTATAAACTGTATGTTGAGGATGATAAACAAATTCATGGTTTTCATTGATGATAAAGGCAAAGCCCTGCTGACCCAACTGAAGTTGGTTAAGATAGGCTTCCAGAGTTTCATAAGAAATATCCAAACGAAGCACGCCAAGATTGGCTCCCTTTGCATCAACAAGTTCCTGAGTGACAGAAATGACCCACTGACTATCCGATTTACGAGCTGGGGTTAAAACTGGCTTAGCTCCCTGATGAATGGCCTTTTGGTACCAGTCCTCAGCCATCATATCTGAGGAAGTTTTCATCTGCACACTGTCATCTGTAGAAATGACCTGACCGGATTTGGTCACCAGAACTACCGTTTTCAAGTCTTGGTCTGCCTTTAAGATGGTTAAAAACAAATCTCGAATTCCCTTGACCTTGTCTTGACTGGGATTCTCAGCATAGGCTAGGACAGCCGTCTGCTGGGTCAAACTGGTAGAGGTGGTTTCTAATTTTTTGATATAAGACTGGATAAAGTGGCTAGTTTGACTGATAGTCGTTTGGCTATTGCCCTCAATGCTAGCCTCAATGGCTGAAGAACTAGATTGATAGTAGAAAGTCCCAACCAGAGCTAGGAGAATGAGAAAGACCAGAAAGATAGAAATAACCATTCTGACTAGGAGAGAAGAACGCTTCATCGACCTTCCCCCTTCTTAAACTGACGAGGTGTCACACCTGCAATCTGTTTAAAACGTTGGGTGAAATAGTTCATATCTTCAAAGCCAACCTTTTCGGCTATCTCGTAAATCTTCAGATCTGTAGTTAAAAGCAAGAGCTTGGCTTGTTTGACACGTTCTCGCACCAGATAATCCTGAAAAGGCAGGCCTAACTCTTTCTTAATCAAAGAACTCAGATAAGTCGGGCTAAAACCCAAGTCACTGGCCAAAGATTTTAAACTAAACTGGTTATCAGCCAGATGGGACTGGATTTTCTGAGCCATATTTCCCTCAAACTTATCGGTCAATAAATCTTGTAACTGCTCTTCCTTTTCTTCCTTATCCAACTTTTGCTTGATTTTCCCCAACATTTCCTCAATATCCTGACGAGAAAAGGGCTTGAGCAGGTAATCGTCCACACCTAGTTTGACAGCAGACAAGGCATAATCAAAATCATCATAGCCAGTTAAAAAAACCAAATGCACCTGAGGATAGGTTTCTCGGACCAGACTAGCCAATTGGATGCCATTCAGCTGAGGCATATTGATATCGGTTAGAATGATATCTGGCACCTGCTTTTGTATCAATTCCCAAGCCTGCCTTCCATTTTCAGCCTGACCGATGATTTCCATATCGTAGGCTGCTACATTGACCAGCTTGGTCAAGCCTTGTCTTACCAGATATTCATCTTCTACGATTAAGATTGTGTAGGTCATGCTTCTCTCCTTTGTCACTTACTAGTATCAGTATAGCAAAATTCTCCTCTAACTGCTTAGGAAAGCCCTCTTAATCAACATAATCTAGTAAGTAAGCATAGCCTTTTTCTTCCATTTGATTTTTGGGAATAAAGCGGATAGAGAGACTATTAATACAGTAGCGCAAGCCACCCTTGTCCTGAGGCCCATCTGTAAAGACATGGCCTAGATGAGAATCTCCAACTCGGCTCCGCACTTCCATGCGCGTCATATTGTAGGATTTATCTTCCTTGTAGGTGGCAACATCTGGACTGATGGGTTGGGTAAAACTAGGCCAACCACAACCAGACTCAAACTTGTCCTTTGATGAAAAGAGGGGTTCGCCAGTTGCTACATCCACATAGATACCAGAGTCAAATTTATCCCAGTAGCGGTTAGAGAAAGCCCGTTCTGTTTGATTTTTCTGGGTGACTGCATACTCCTCAGGTGACAAGGTCTTTTTCAATTCTTCATCACTTGGTTTGGGATATTTGCTGGCATCGATGACGGGATAGGCTGCCTGATTGACATTGATATGGCAGTAGCCATTTGGATTTTTCTTGAGATAGTCTTGGTGGTAATCCTCTGCCATGACAAAATTCTTCAAGGTCTCCTTTTCAACTGCTAAAGGTTGATCGTATTTCTTAGCCACCTCATCAAAGACCTGGTTGATCACCTCTAAATCCTTGTCATCTGTGTAATAAACACCGGTACGATACTGGGTACCCACGTCATTTCCTTGTTTATTTTTGCTGGTTGGATTGATAATGCGGAAGTAATGAAGTAGGATTTCCTTGAGGGAAATTTGTTTGGCATCATAGGTGACATGGACAGTCTCCGCATGTCCAGTTTGGTTAATCAATTCGTACTTAGTTGTTTCCCCTCTACCGTTCGCATAGCCTGAAACGGCATCTGTCACTCCAGGCACGCGTGAGAAGTATTCCTCTACTCCCCAGAAACATCCTCCAGCTAGATAAATTTCATGCAAGTCTGCGTCATTACTCACTTCTGTTTTTTTCACTGTTTTTCCTCCTTGGCTAACTGATGCTTTCTCAATTTGCGAGCTATCTGTCTGCCCTGCATTTCGCATCAATAGAAAATAGAAACCGGTTATGGCTAGGAAAAAAATCCCTGCCAAGACAAACAATTTTACTTTATCATTCATGACCTTTCTCTACCCCATTTCTTTCAATTCTTTTAGAATCATATCCTTATCCATAAAACCTGGTTGCGTTTTGACCAGCTTTCCTTCCTTGTCTATAAAGGCTTGAGTTGGGTAAGAACGGACACCATAACTTTCCAAAAGTTTGCCTGATGGGTCAATTAGAACTGGGAAATTTTTATAATCCAAGCCCTTGTACCAGTTCTTAAAGTCAGCTTCAGCTTGTTCTCCCTTGTGTCCAGGAGAGACCACTGTCAAAACTACATAGTCATCACCAGCATCCTTAGCAATTTCATCGGTATCTGGAAGACTGGCTAGACAGATGGAACACCAAGAAGCCCAGAATTTGAGATAGACTTTCTTGCCCTTATAATCAGACAAGCGGTAGGTCTTGCCATCTACTCCTGTCAGTTCGAAATCAGCAACTTCCTGACCTTTAGTCGCAGTTTGCGCACTGACTTGTTCTGTTTTTGTTTGCTCCTTCATAGTAGATTCGTCTGACATATTTTTAGCCGAACAGGCTGCCAAGCAACAGATTGAGCCTACTCCAAGGAGACATGTTTGCCATTTTTTCATTTCTTTTTCCTCTCTATTCAAATAATCTTGTCAAAATAGAAGCATTTCCCAAAAGCACCAAAATTCCCATCACGATAATGAGGAAACCACCTACTTTTTTGAGGGTTCCAAGGTAGGGATGAAGTTTTCGGAAATGTTTCAAAACATAGCTGGAGGCAAGAGCTAGAACCAAAAATGGTAGTGCTAGACCCAGCGTATAGATTAACATGAGACCAGCTCCCTGCCAAGCACCTGAGCCACCTGAAGCCGCTAAAGCCAAAACAGAGCCAAGAACCGGCCCCACACAAGGCGTCCAAGCAAAACTAAAGGTCAACCCCAGTAAAAATGCCTGACTATAGCCGTTACCCTTTTGCCCCTGTCTCTTTAATTGTAGCCTTCTTTCCTTGTAGAGTCCCTGAAAATGTAAGACTTCCATCTGGTGCAAGCCCAAGAGAATGATGACCGCACCCGTCACATACTGAAACCAAGAAGCATACAGCAAATTGCCTAAAAAACCAGCTCCATAGCCTAGTAAGATAAAAACAAAGGATATCCCTGCTATAAAGGCCAAAGTTCTCAATAGACTAACAAGTGAGATTGAATATTTTCCACTAGAAACCTGAGCACCATCTTCGTCATCCAACAAGACCCCTGCATAAACCGGTAACAAGGGTAAAATACAAGGAGAAAAGAAGGAAAGAATTCCAGCAAGAAAAACACTGATTAAAAAGATTATATTATCCATTGCCTTCCTCCATTCTTTGATTTGATAGGACTATTATAGCCCCAAAACTCAAGAAAAAACAGTGACAATGATAGGGAAAAATAGGAATTTAATCAGGTTATGTAAAAAATATTGCAAAAAAAGCCAGACAAGGTCTGACTTTGATGGAAACAGAAAAGAAAATCATCTGTCTTCTCTGCTTATCTGGTAATAAATAAGGTCCGCAACGTAGTCTTTTCTCTCCACACCATTGGCAATGGTTTTTAGATAAGACATTCCCGCTTTTTCCATCACACGACCTGAAGCTGGGTTAAGACTGGCGTAACGAGCTCTGACCTTTTGAAAACCTGCTTGAGTAAAACAAAAGTCTAACACAGCTTTCAAGGCCTCCGTCATCATACCACGATCCCAATAATCTTTTCCTAAAATATAGCCAATTTCACAAGAAGAATCGTTCTCATCCATCTCAACGATGCTGATATCTCCTATCACTTGCTCTGGGTTTTCTTTGAGACAAATAGCCCATTTGTAATAGTTGGGATTGGTATAGGATGAAACCCAATTTCGAATCGAGTTCCGAGTCACTTCAACATCAGGATGAGGATCCCAGGTGACATAGGTCAGATTCTCAGGAGACGAAGCCCAATTTTGAAACATGGCTTCCGCATCACTCTCCACAAATCTTCTCAAAATCAAACGTTCTGTCTGTATCATTTGCGTACCAATTGCTTTCATTATGTCGCCTCACTTTCTGATGGATGATTCTCTGTCCAATCTTCATTGAAACTTGTTTTGCTGTTGAATTTCAAGGTAATAAGCTAAAAAGGTCCCCCGGATCTTCTTCGCTTACTTGTTTCCGTGCTCGGGGTAAAAAGACTAAACTCAGTAACAACTAAAAAACAAGTTGTTCATCTAGTTCCTTGACGCAGTCGCTGTCTGGTTTGAAATGCGCTCTAGCAAGCTTTTTCAAACCTAGTCATCGTTGCGGGGGTGAGACGACGAAATCGAACTCTGTGAGTTGCCGGACCTTCTCTCGCTTTCTTATTTCAAGGCGAGAGGCTGAAAACCTCCACTGGAGGTTTTCACTCCCAAAAGTCATCGAATACGGTGATTGGTAGGTGGCGTTTGTGTTGGCCTTTGTGCCACCAGTTTTCGATAGTCGCTTGGGCTTCTGGGCTGATTGTTTTGCCTTCTAGGTAGTCGTCAATCTCTTCATAAGTGACTCCGAGGGCTACTTCGTCAGCTAGGCCTGGTTTGTCTTCTTCTAGGTCTGCTGTTGGGATTTTTTCATAAAGGGCTGGGTCTGCACCAAGTTCCTGCAAGAGTTGTTTCCCTTGACGTTTATTGAGGCGGTAAAGAGGGAGAATATCCGCACCACCGTCACCAAACTTGGTAAAAAAGCCTGTGATATTTTCCGCGGCGTGGTCTGTTCCAATGACCGCTCCGCTATGGGCACCTGCCAGGGCATATTGAGCAATCATACGGCAACGAGCCTTGATATTGCCCTTGTTAAAATCTGAAACAGGACTACCTGTCGCTTCAACTGTAGCTGTCATAGCATCAGCAGATTCCTTAATATTAACTACCAAGCTGACATCTGGCTGGATGAAGGCTAGAGCTTTTTGAGCATCTGCTTCATCAGCTTGCACTCCATATGGCAGGCGGACAGCGATAAATTTGTAGCTGTCGTCTCCCGTTTCTGCTCGCAGTTCTTCCATAGCTAGTTGAGCCAAACGACCTGCCAAAGTCGAGTCTTGTCCCCCAGAAATCCCTAGTACAAAGGTTTTAAGGAAGGGATGTTTTTTCAGGTATTTTTTTAAGAAGTCAATGGAACGATGGATTTCTTCCTGAGCGTCAATCACTGGCTTAACCCCTAGTTGCTGGATAATAGTCTCTTGCAAACTCATTCTTCTTCTCCTTCGCCAAGGGCTTCCTTGCGCATCTTATCAATCAAGTCCATCTTGTCTTGCCATACATCACGCGCCAAATCCACTGGATAATGCTGAGGATTGAGCACGCGCTTGTATTCATCCCAAAGCTTGTCAAATTCCTTACGAGCATAATCCTGAATATCAGTCAGGCTAGGCAGGTTGTAAATCAATTTTCCGTCTTTGAAGATATCCACCAAGAGAGGAACGGCATCAAAATTACGAACGGTCTTCTTGATGTAGGTATAGGTCGGATGGAACATCTTGATTTCTGTCATGTCGCTCACATCCACACCGTCATAAGTGATGTAGTCGCCTTCTGACTTGCCTTTTTCACGACTGGTAATGCGCCACACCTGCTTCTTACCTGGTGTAGACACTTTTTCAGCATTATTTGACAGCTTAATCGTATTGCGCATGTTCCCATTTTCATCTTCAATTGCAACAATCTTATAAACTGCCCCAAGAGCTGGCTGATCATAGGCTGTAATCAGCTTGGTTCCCACACCCCAGACATCAATCTTGGCCTTTTGCATCTTGAGGTTGAGAATGGTATTTTCGTCCAAATCATTTGAAGCATAAATCTTAGCCTCTGTAAATCCAGCCTCGTCCAGTTGCTGACGGACTTTCTTAGAAATGTAGGCAATATCCCCAGAGTCAATTCGCACACCCATAAAGTTAATCTGGTCGCCCAACTCACGCGCCACCTGAATGGCAGCTGGTACACCGATGCGAAGGGTATCATAAGTATCCACAAGAAAGACACAATTTTTGTGGGTCGCAGCGTAAGCCTTGAAGGCCTCATAGTCGTTACCATAAACCTGTACCAAAGCATGGGCATGGGTCCCCAAGACAGGAATGTCAAAGAGCTTACCAGCACGCACGTTGCTGGTTCCATTGGCACCACCAATCACCGCTGCCCGTGTTCCCCAGATAGCCGCATCCATCTCTTGAGCCCGACGTGTCCCAAACTCCATCAAGGGTTCATCTTCAATAACTGAACGAATACGAGCTGCCTTAGTCGCCACCAAGGTCTGGTAGTTGACGATGTTCAAAAGAGCCGTTTCGACCAACTGACATTGGGCTAGAGGGCCTTCAACTTGCACAATCGGTTCATTAGCAAAGACCAAGTCCCCTTCTTGGGCAGAACGAACGGTCAACTCCAACTTGAAATTGCGGAGATAGTCCAAGAATGCCCCATGATAGCCTAGCGACTCCAAATAGGCAATATCACTATCTGAAAAACGCAGGTCTTCAAGATAACTCATAATTCTTTCCAAACCTGCAAAAACCGCATAGCCATTCTTAAAAGGCTGTTGGCGGAAATAAACCTCAAAGACCGCCTTTTTATTGTGAATTCCTTGGTCAAAGTAAACCTGCATCATGTTAATCTGGTACAAGTCCGTGTGCAATGTCAAACTATCATCTGGATACATACTTTTCCTACTTCCTTAGCTAGAAACCCATGAAAATTTTCAAGAACTTTCATGTATTCCAATAAATTAGTACTATTATAACACATTTTAGCTGGATTGAGAAAAGAGTAACAAGTTATTCACCACTCTCCAATTCATCCATATCTTGTCCAAACTTTTTCTGAGCCCATTCGCCATAACTTTTAAGGCCGAGATTACCGATAAAAACCCAAGGAAGGTAAATCAGATAAGTAATGACCCAAGCAGATAAGTATTTAAGGTTCAAAGGATTGTGCTGATAAATTTCTATGTTGAATTGATAATTCTGCAACATCAAAAGAGTCGTAATAGCCAAGTTTAGGAAAAAACAACCCAAAATCGTAAAATGAAAACGACTATAGTAGGTCACTCCCAGATAACGAGCACGATTGAAAAAGAAGAAAATTCCTACTATCAGAGTATAGACTAGAAAATTCGGATTAAAAATAGAGGGAGCTAATACAGCCACCAAATAGCTTAGAAGCACAAGCCCAATGAAGAGGGTAAAGGATTCCGCTCCAGCTTTATTGATTAGTTGTTCTTCTCTTTCGTCAAGTAATTGATAATGAATAAATTTATTTACCATCTTCTTCCTCCCAAAATAGTTGATCTAAGGTTTTCCCTAAACATCTGCAAATGGACTGGCAGAGCGAGAGACTGGGATTGTATTTCCCTGCCTCTATCAAACCAATAGTCTGGCGTGTCACACCAACAGCCTCTGCCAGTTGACCTTGAGTTAAATCAAGCTCAACCCGAGCTAATTTTAATTTTAAATTTTTAGCCACCTGCGTCCTCCTTATAGTTTTAATACTCATCTACTCTTAAAAAATCCAAAACTAACACAAGCTGTCAGCTATTTATTATAACCTCATTAATTAGCACTCCAATATTATCTTCAACCTAAAATCAGTATGTTGGATTGTTTGAAATAAACTTCCTAGTTTACTCTTTTATTTTTGTTTAGTATTAGCTTTAGTAGAATCTTTTAAACGAGTTTTTATTGCTTGTACTTCTTGTTTAGTTGATTTCATATCACTATTATATAATGCTTTTGGAAATGAGTCTAGCATAAGACAAAAACGTGTACACAACAAGAGCAGGAGCATACTAAGATGACTGATTTTTTACTGTATTTTAGGTATGCAAAATAATACTAAATGAAACTAAAATGAATACTTCTTGCTTTTATTGAGAGTGAAAAAGTACAATAAAATGATTGTAGTGATTACCACAAGATACTGACTAATAGACATCGTATTTGAAGCCACAAATACAGGTAAAGAATAAAAAGGAAGAAGTTCAATTGCTTTGATAAACAAATCATTACTAGTATTCATCATAATCGTATTTAATATATTAGGGATAAAGAGTAGTAAAGCAACTAAAATACCAAATATCAAGCCACTTTTCAATTTGTATAAATAGAAAATGTAAGATAATAGAAAATAAAATAGGACTAACAAAATTGTATTGACTACAATAGCTACTATAAAATCTAATCCTAAATCACCTGGAACACCCAATTTACATACGATGACTAGTAGCACAATGCCATTCAAAGCATAAATAATAGAAACTGAGATGGCATATAGAAAATTAGACAAGACGTAAATCATCCGATTTTTCTTTTGATTATAAAATAAACTGATCGTATTGTTAGAAAAATCCCTGCTAATAATTCGGTTAGCATGTATAACAGCCATTAACATACCGAGCATAGCATAAAAATTTGAAATATGCTTAATACCAAGTGATGTCCCTTGAGTCTTTAGAATAAAGAATGTAACCAGTATCGGCGGTATAAACGAGATAATCAATCCGAGATATATTACGCCTGATGAATATAAATCTCTTATATTTTCCTTAAGAAAATTCAATTTATTTAATTTCATGATTATAACCTTCCTTTATTTTGAACGATTTAGATAAATATCTTTAAGCGTCTCTTTTTTAGTTTCAAAATCAACTACTTTAATAGAGTTTTCGTTAAAAAATTTAAAAAGCTCACTACTTTGAATATTCCCAGACATAGTAATTTTCAGTCCCTCTTCCTGAACAATATCCCCAAATTCTTGTTTGGTAAGGAAAATGTCTTTATCTGTAGCTGATGAAAAAGCTATCTCAAACAAGCAATTATGTCTATCTTTTCCTACTTTTTGGAATGTCAAAAGCCCGTTCTCCAAGAAAAGGACCCTCTCACAAATTTCTTCAATATCTTCTAATTTATGACTCGATATTAAAATTCCCACATTTTCATGTAAAGCTAAGTTTTTTAGAACTGCTAAAACTATTTGTGATGATTCAATATCTAAACCATTAGTCGGTTCATCTAAAATCAATATATCAGGTTCCGTAACGAGAGTTAGAAGCAAAGCTAATTTTTGTTTTGTACCTAAAGAATAGGTCTTTACTTTTTTATTAATAGACTGAGTCAAATCTAACTCTTGGATCAAACTTCCAAATCTTTCTTTATTGTAGTCAACACCATATAAATTTGACAAATATTTTAAATTCTCTAAACCTGTTTTAGATAAAAATAATTTTGGTTCTTCGATTAAATACCCAACATTATCACTACTTATAATATTCCCTGAAGTCGGTTGATTATTCTGAACAAGAATTTTCATCAATGTACTCTTGCCAACTCCGTTTCTCCCTACTAGACCAACAATTTCACCCTTATTAAGTGCAAAATTTATATCTTTGAGAATGATTGAATGAGCATAATGCTTACTTACATTTATAACTTCCATTTTTTATTCCTCCATTAACATTCTTGGTTTTCTCTTTGATTCTCATTAATTTTAAAAAGTTGCGCCTCTTTTTAACAACATTATATCATATATCTAACTTAATGCAATATATAAATGTCATTTTGTAAAATTTTATTAACAAAAAACTCTCTACCACAAAAAGATAGAGAGTTTGGAGTTTAAATATAGGATTTCAAAATATCGACGACATCGCTTCTTTTCTTAACCTTATAGACCTTGATTCCCAATTTATGGGCTGCGATTGTATTGTCCTCCATATCGTCTAGAGAGACTCAATTTCTAGGTTATAACTGGTATTTATCGAGACTTATGTCAAGCTCCCCTCTTTGCTTTATTCTACTTACAAATTCTTTTGGTAATAATATCTTTTCCCAATGTAGGGATAGTCTTGTAAGGTAAAGACTTCCTTGTAGCCATGCCTTTTATAAAAATCTGGAGCTTGAAACTGGTAAGTATTGACAAAAGCAAAACGACAGTTTCGATTCTTAGCTTCAGTTTCTGCTTGCTGCAATAGTCTTGAACCGATTCCTTGCCCTCTCAGTTCCTCTTTCACAAACAAATACTCGATTTCTAGCCAATTTCCAAAAGTCTCTGCTATCAAACCTGCCAGGAGATTGCCCTTTTCATCTTCGACATAAAGATTAAGCGGCTCACTTTCAGCCTCTTCTCTTTTTGAACGATTATAAGCACGAATCAGATTCCCTATTTCTTGTGATTTATGGGATTCCTTATTTTCCAATCTAAAGTACATCTAAACCTCCTTAAACACTGTTACAGCTTGATTATAGTCTTATTTCAATAGACTGTCAAACTAGCAAAAACTCACCAAGCTAAGCTGATGAGTTTCAAATCTATTTTCTAAATTTCCACTGGCTATAAATCCCGAAACCGATAATCCAGATAGCTGAACCGATTGCTCCGACAAATGTAGACTCTTGTAGAAAGAGAGTTACAAAGACAAAGACAAAGAAGAGCATGGTTAAAGGATTTAGGAAACGATAATGGGGCATGAGATAACCATCTGCCATAAAGTCTGGTGACTTGCGATACTTGAGGTGAGCCACCATAATCAAGATATAAATGGCGATATAGACACCTGATGATGATGCCGTAATCAAGGCAAAGGCATCGGAAACTCCTGGCAAGATGTTAATAAAGGCTGCTAGGGCAATCAAGATTGCTGAGGCAATGATGGCATTTTGTGGCACGTTGTGGCGAGAGAGAGTATCTGCCTTAATTGCTTTTAGGAAGCGATTTGGCGAATCATGGGCAATCTGATACAAATGACGACCTGTTGAGTAGAGAGTTGAGTTAAGAGCAGATGCCGCTGATGTCAAAACGACGAAGTTAATCAAGGCTGCCGCCCACTTGACTCCTGCCAATTCAAACACTGTAACAAAGGGAGAATCAGCCGATGCAAGTTCACGCCACGGAATGATAGCCATGATGGCTAAGAGGGCACCACCGTAGAAAAAGGCGATACGCAAAGGAATTTCCTTAACGGCTTTTGGCAAGACCTGACGTGGATTTTTGGTTTCTGAAGTCGTTACCCCGATAAACTCAATCATGAGATAGGCAAAGAAAACCATCTGGAAGGCCATGACAAAGTTAACTCCACCATTAGGAAATAGTGAGAAATTGTCGGCGATATTAGCCAAACTTGCTACTCCATGTGGTGTCTTAAAGCCTGTCAAGACCATAAAGACTCCTGTGGCAATCATAGCTAAAATAGCCACAATCTTGACCATAGCAAACCAAAACTCAACTTCCCCAAAAAGTTTCACCGCAATCAAATTGACCAAGGCTAGAATAGTCAAAAATCCAATCTCAATCATCCAACTTGGCCAGCTAGGGAACCAAAACTGGACGTAGTGAGAGATGGCTGTAATTTCCGCCATACCGATAAAGACAACGGATAGCCAGTAGGACCAAACTGAGAAATAACCCCAGCCCTTACCCAAATGGCGCGTGATAAAGTTGATAAAGGTATGTTGCTCAGGGTCTTGGTAGAGCATTTCTCCAACCGCACGCATCATGAGGAACATGAAGGCCCCTGTAATCATATAAATCAGTACAATGGAAGGACCTGTTAGGCTGATAGAGCGCCCCGCTCCCAAAAAGAGTCCTGTTCCGATTGTTCCCGCAATGGCCATAACCTGCACGTGACGATTGGTCAGACCACGCTCCATCTTATTTTTTTTCTTCTTTGAACTCATAACGTCTCCAATTCAATTTAAAATGGAAAAAGGAGTGAGTGAAGCGCACTGCCTCCTCACTCCTTTTTTCTGTTTTTAGGCTGTTTTTTCAACCTTCAAGATTTTTACATCATAGCTACCAACAGGTGTTTCAATGGTTGCTGTGTCACCTGTTTTCTTGCCAATCAAGGCTTGTCCAATTGGGCTTTCATTTGAAACTTTACCCGCAAAGGCATCTGCACCGGCTGAACCTACGATAATATAAACTTCTTCCTCGTCCTCACCAATTTCTTGGATAGTGACTGTTTTTCCAATCGCCACTTCATCATCGGCAACTGAGTCGCTATTGACGATTTCAGCATAACGGATTTTTGTTTCCAAGCTAGAGATTTGTCCTTCAACAAAGGCTTGTTCATCCTTAGCTGCTTCGTATTCACTGTTTTCTGAAAGGTCACCGTATGAACGGGCAATCTTAATGCGTTCTACCACTTCTGGTCGGCGAACCAATTTCAATTCTTCTAATTCTTTTTCAAGTTTTTCCTTTTCCGCAAGGGTCATAGGATATGTTTTTTCTGCCATTTTTCTCAACTTTCTTTCGATAGTATTGAATCTCTATCTGAGATTCTCATTGTTGTAGTCTTAGTTTGAACTACTATTTTGAGTAAGTTTGCTATTGACATGTTCAGCTACATTACGATCATGTTCTTCCTGTGTCACTGCGTAATAGACTTTACCATCTGTAACATTGGCTACAAAGTAGAGGTTCTCACTCTTTGTTTGGTTAATACTTGCTTCAATCGCGTCCTGACTTGGACTATCTACTGGACCAGGCATCAAACCAGGTTTGGTATAAACATTGTATGGTGAATTAATCGATGTGTCAATTCCAGCATCATCTGCTAGGCTAATATTTTGACCAAGTTTCCCTTGGGCATACAAGATTGCAATATTGCTTTGAAGAGGCATGCCGAGATTCAAACGGTTGTAGAAAACACCTGCAATCAACTTACGGTCTTCAGTCTTAGCACCTTCTTTTTCAACAAGTGAAGCAATTGTTAGCAATTCATTGACTGTCAAGTTTTTAGACTTAATTGCACTATAGTGCGGCGTCAAGGTCTTATCCATAGCTGCCAGCATCTCATCAATCAAACTTTCAATAGTTGTGCTTTCCTTGATAGAGTAGGTCGCTGGGAAAAGATAACCTTCCAAACGGTAACGAGCCCCACTTTCTTTCGTTGGCAAGCTTTCGAGTAGGTTTGGATATTTAGCAACTTCTTGACTGATAAAGTTGTCATCTTGCACTTTAGCCAAGAAAGCTTCCGCTGTCAAAGGTTCTTTAAATTCACCTTGTAATTGGCCTACAGCTTGGGCAATTTGATCAATGGTATATCCTTCTGGAATAGTCAAATCTGCGAGTGAAGGTTCTTGAGGTTCAGGAGTACCACCTTTTTGGAGTTCCTTAATGATATCCTCTGTACTCATGCTCTTTTGCAAATTGTAATATCCAGCCTTCAAATCTGAATAATTTTTATATTTAGCATAAAAAGCAAAAATCACTCCGTGTTTAATCACACCAGAATTTTCAAGTGCTGAGCCAATCTCTTGGACATTGGCTCCTTCTGGGATTTGAACGGTTACATACTTCTTAGAATTAGCGTCAACTGGTAATAAAGATGACTGGACATACTGGTAACCGAAGTAACCACCTGCCGAAATCAAGGCAAGGAAAATCAGTAGAGAAATGAAGAAAGCCTTCAAATGTGATTTTTTCTTCTTGACAGGTTTAACAGTCTCACGACGACTACGACTCGGAGTTTCAGAAATGACTTCAACAGCTTCCGTTTCCATAACTGGTTCTGGTTTTGTTACTTCTTTCTGAGGCTCTTTTTTAGCTTCAGTCTTATAAGAAACAGCTACTCTTGTTGGAGTTACGTTGAAATCTTCTTCGACCTTTTGTGGACGATTAGTCTCTGGCCCTGGAACCGGTCTTGATGGACTTGCTTCAACTGGTGAAGCTGGAACATCTTGACTAGGGTGACGAGGAGTAATCGGAGCTTCTACTCTCGATTCATCTGCCGGTGATGCAGGCATATCCTCACTAGGATGTTTTGGAACACGTGGTGCATTCTCCATAATTTTTTCAACAGCTGATAGGGATGCAACCATAACATCTTCATCTGCGAGTTTTGTTTCAGGGACAAATAGAGCTTCTTTTTTCTCTGCAAGTTCAGTGGCCTCTTGGCGAGTCCCTTCATTACGTTTTACTTTTTCTAAATCACGTAAAATCTGCTCTTTAAAGCTTAATTTTTCGTCTTCTCTTGGCTTTTCACTCAAAAGTTTATCCTCCTCGTTGACAATCCATAATATTATATCTTAAAAACTAAAGAAAAGCAACCTAGCATGCTTTTCTAGCTTATTTTTTAGCTTCCCAGACCATATCATACCATGTTTCCCCTGCAAAGGTTGACTGGGACTGGCCTTCATTGACAAATCCATGTTTTTCGTAGTAAGTAATGAGATAGTCATGACAGGTTAGGTTAATGCCTTCTCTTTCGTGTTCAAGAGCTAGTTCTTTCAAAGCTGTTAGTAATTTTTGACCAAGTCCGAGGCCCTGTGCCTCCTTGGCAATAGAAAGACAGGTCACAGAGATATAACCACCAGGCTCATGACTATAATCTTCTATCTCTTCTGTAAAAGACTGATCTTGTAGATGGCAGTGGGGGGCAACTGGTCCCTCTATATAACCAATAATCTTACCCTCTTTTTCTGCAACCAGAAACGAGGTCTGAATTTCTCGCAAATGCGCCTCAAAAACAGAGCGAGGAATGGCTTCTTCAATCGAGAAATTTTCTAGTTCAATCTCAACGATACGATCCAAATCTTCTAATCTTGCTTTCCTAATTTCCATTGTGCCTCCTAAAAAAAGAGATTAAACCAAATCATACTAAAACCTTGACTAGCTGCATAAAGCGAATCTGTCTCTTCTTCATCAATAAAACCGTTCATTTCAAAATAGGAAAGCAACTCATCCGGACTCTTCAAACGAATAGCTTTGTAATCCAGCTCAACTGCCACATCTTTCAAAGCCGCAAGAAGAAGCGTTCCCAAGCCCTGTCTCTGATGGTCAGTATCAATGACTAAAGAATGTATTTCTAGACATTTCGGATTGTGTGGGTAAGGACCGCCTAGAACATAGCCTAGAAGCTGATTTTCATCCCTAGCTAGAAGAAAGGTATCCGCAGATTTACGGATACTTTCTTCTAAAATATGGGAAGTTTGCTGCTTTTCAGCTGGAAAAGATGAAGCCTGAAGTTCCTCTATCTCAGCCAAATCAGACTTACTTGCCTGAATAATCTTAATTGGAATTTCCATGAGAACGTCCTATTGAACATTGCTTGTCAAGTTAGACAAGAGACGCTCAAATGAGTATTCATAGGTTTGGATATCTCCTGCTCCCATAAAGACATAAACAGCATTATCATGGTCTAGGAGTGGAGAAACATTTTCAACAGTGATAACTTGGTGTTTCTTATTGATTTTATTGGCTAGGTCTTCTACCTTAACATCACCATGGTCTACTTCACGAGCAGATCCATAAATTTGCGCTAGGTAAACTGCATCCGCTTGGTTCAAAGCGTGGGCAAATTCGTCCAACAAAGCGATTGTTCTTGTAAAGGTATGCGGTTGGAAGACTGCAACAATTTCCTTGCTTGGGTATTTCTGACGAGCCGCATCCAAGGTCGCAATGATTTCTGTTGGATGGTGGGCAAAGTCATCGATAATAACTGTGTCATTGACAATTTTCTCAGTGAAACGACGCTTAACACCAGCAAATGTTTTCAAGTGTTCACGCACCAAGTTCAAATCAAATCCTGCTGTGTAAAGAAGACCAATAACGGCTGTCGCATTCATGATATTGTGACGACCAAAGGTTGGAATGTGGAATTGCCCTAATTCTTGACCACGGAAATGAACTGTGAAGGTTGAACCAGTTGTTGAACGAAGAAGATCACTAGCGACAAAGTCATTACCTTCTGCTTCAAAACCATAATAATAAATTGGTGCATCAGACGTAATCTTACGCAATTCAGCATCTTCACCGTAGATAAACAAACCTTTGGTAATTTGTTTAGCATAGTCGTTAAAGGCATTGAAAACATCCTCTAGACTTGTGAAATAGTCTGGATGGTCAAAGTCAATGTTGGTGATGATAGAATATTCTGGGTGGTAAGGCATGAAGTGACGCTCATATTCGTCAGATTCGAAGACAAAATATTTGGCATTGGCTGAACCACGACCAGTCCCGTCTCCAATCAAGAAGCTAGTATCTGTAATGTGAGACAAGACATGAGACAACATACCCGTTGTTGAAGTTTTTCCATGCGCTCCAGCAACTCCCATGCTAACAAAGTCACGCATAAAGCTACCTAGGAACTCATGGTAGCGTTTGTAGCTAATTCCATTTTGATCCGCATAGGCAATTTCGACGTTGTTATCTGGACGAAAGGCATTTCCAGCGATAATTTCCATATCACCGTCTAGATTCTTTTCATCAAAAGGAAGAATGGTAATTCCTGCCTGCTCAAGACCACGTTGAGTAAAGTAGTATTTTTCAACATCTGATCCCTGAACCTTGTGCCCCATTTGGTGCAACATCAAAGCCAAGGCACTCATCCCTGATCCCTTAATTCCGATAAAATGATATGTCTTTGACATGTTTTCTCCCCTATTCCGTAATTCTTGTCAGATTCAACTCTTGGGCCACCTGACGTTCTTGTTCTTTTTGTTGATTCTTTTTATTGTAGATTTGGCTCTTCTTCAGAAAATCATAATTATTTTTCTTTGGACCTGAAGTTTCTTTTGGCTCAGATTGAGTCGAAATATTGCTCACTTCTTCCGCCAAGATGTAATGAGACTGGGTCAATTTTTGACTATATTTAACAAATTCACCAGGATTTTCCTTTTGGAAAGGCGCAGTAGGTTGATTGCCCTGTCTAACTAGACTTGGCTGAGAATGGCGTCTTGTAGGAGTAATATCCTTGGTCAGATAACTTGCTGAGCGTTTCTTTTTCAAATCCGCACGCGCTTCTTCACGCGCCACCTCCGCATAGCTCTTTCCTTCTTTTTTAACTCCTAAACCAGATTTCTTAGGTTTCTCTACTGGTTTTCCAATCGGTTTTGCTGGTTTTTCTTCAGTAATAGGGGCCCACTCCAGATAATTTTTATCACGGTATTCTCCCTTGATATTACTGATAAAGTCAGACTCATCATAGAGGTCCATAACCGGCATCTCAGTCAGCATGACCTCGTCATCTGACACCAATGGAAATCGTTCTTCTCTCATTTTCTATTTCCTTTCAACACTTCATTATAGCGTATTGTCTTGATTTTTCAAGTGCTGGCTTCAGAAATTCCCAAAATTTCTCTAATTTCTGCTAAGGTCAGACTGCCACGTGACTCTGTGCCATCCAATACTTGTGACACCAGATGTTTCTTCTGTTCTTGGAGTTCCTGAATTTTTTCTTCAATGGTTCCCTTGGTCACCAAGCGATAAACCTCAACCGTTTCTTCCTGTCCCATCCGATGGGCACGACCAATGGCTTGCGCTTCCACCGCAGGATTCCACCAAAGGTCAACCAAGATAACCGTATCAGCACCTGTCAGGTTCAGACCGACACCACCAGCCTTAAGGGAAATCAGAAAGGCATCTCTTTCCCCTTGGTTAAAGGCTTTAGTCATGTCTTGTCTTTCCTTGGCTGGGGTTGAACCCGTAATTTTAAAGGAAGTCAAGCCCAAGTCTGGTAGTTCTTGTTCTATTTTCTCCAACATTCCCTTGAACTGCGAGAAAATCAAAACACGGTGTCCACCGTCTGCCACCTGTACCAGCAGGTCTCGGAGACTATCCAGTTTGCCACTGGCTCCCTGGTAATCTTCCATAAAGAGGGCAGGAGTATCACAGATTTGGCGCAAGCGCATCAGACCAGACAAGATTTCCACTCGACTTCGCTGAAATTCCTGGTCTGAAACTTGAGCCAGACGGTCCCGCATCTGTTGCAACTGGGCTAGGTAGATAGCCTTTTGCTGGTCTTCCAGTTCATTTTTATAAACCACTTCAATCAAGTCTGGCAATTCAGTCAGAACTTCTTCTTTCTTGCGCCGCATCACGAAAGGTTTGATAAACTGAGCAACGCGCTCAGCTGGTAATTTCATAAATTCTTTCTTGCTTGGCAAAAGTCCTGGCATGACGATTTGGAAAATAGACCACAGCTCACCCAGATGGTTTTCAATCGGAGTCCCTGACAAGGCAAAGACCGACGGCACCACAAATTGTCTCAAGGTCTGGGCGATCTTAGTCTGGGCATTTTTCATGACCTGAGCCTCATCTAAGAAAAGGAAGTCAAAGGCCATCCGCTGATAAAGATCACTGTCCTGACGAAAGGTAGCATAACTAGTCACATAGATTTGATGGCTCTCAGCAAGAATCTCTTCACGACTAGCTTTCAAACCATGAACAACAGCCACATCCAACTGTGGGGCAAATTTCTGAAATTCATCCGCCCAGTTGTAAATCAAACCTGACGGAGCTAAAATCAAAACCCGACTTTCTTTTGTCACTTGACTGGTCAAAAATGCAATGGTCTGAAGTGTTTTACCAAGTCCCATATCATCAGCCAAAATCCCACCAAAACCATAATAATGGAGCATCTGCAGCCAACCGATTCCCTTTTCCTGATAATCTCGCAAGTCAGCCTTGACCTGAGTTGCTTGTCGAGGGAAGTCCTCTGGATGCGTCAAATCATGAGCCAAATTCTGGAATTCTTGTGAAAAAGAAATACGGTCTCGCCCTTCAAAGAGATGAGCCAAACTATAAGCCAAAGATTTTCGAGCCTGCAAGGCCCCATCTTTTAATTCAAACTGTCCCAGTTCCTGTAGATTTTGGCGAATTTTCTTGGTTTCTTCATCAAAAAAGTAGACTTGATTAGACGAATCAATATAAAAATCTTGATTGGCAACCAAGGCCTGCATGGCTTGGTCAATTTCCTCTTGGGCGATATCTTGAAAATCAAACTGGATTTCCAAGAGGCCACCCTTGGAAGCAATCTGCACTTTAGGGCTTGCCATACTATAAAGCTCTTCTAGTTTGTCTGATAAATCAACATTCCCGAGTTTTTCAAATACTGGAATGATTTCATGGAAGAAATGATAAACAGACTCCGCTTTTAAGGCCTGACGCCAAGATTGAAAATCTGCTTCAAAACCTGCAACCAAACAGACTTGGAAAATTCTTTCTTCTAAGTCAGCATCACTCGAAAAAGGTAATTCCTCTAGCTCTTGTCGGCTTGATACCTGCCTATCCCCATAATCAAACTGAATCTCTAAACGAATCCGATTATCTTCTTCCCTGTCAAAGTAAAAAGAGGGCGAAAAAGTTTTGATTTGTAAGCGTTCTGGAGCTGAAACGGTCCCCATCTGGCCAAAGAGAGTTAGACAGGAAGCCAACTTATCTCGGTCACTGCTATCAAATTGCAGGTATTTCTTTCCATCTTGACCCAAAGGTAGCGCTTTGATTTCCTTGAGAAGACGCATTTGCTGGTCTGTTAGAAAATAAACCTGTCCTTTATGGAAAAGCACAGCTCCCTGATAAAAGACATTGACCCTAGGACTCTCACTGATTTCCATTTCAAAATAATCCGAGTATTCTGTTACTGTAAAGGCAAATAGATTGGCATCAGCATGCATATCCTGAAAAAGCAAGGTTTGGTAACTATCCACTTGATGGTCAAATTGAAAATGGGGCAAGGCCATCAGTAAATTCACACCCTGCTCAAAAAAGGTCAGAGGAAAAAAGAGATGCCGACCTTGGTTTTGGAAAAAAAGGTCTGGAGCTAGTCCTTCCTCCATTAGTCCGCGTAAGAAAGTCAGAAGCTCTTGACTTTCCTCATTAAAGGCTTCCCAAGACAGAGACTCCTCATAAGTTTTACCAATCATATAAGGTTTTCTCTTCTCGACGACTCTTAAAAAAAGCGGAATGTCCCGAATAACATAGTATTTTTGGCTATTGATTTGCCCGATTCTCAGGGTCCACAAGATATGATTGCTTCCTGCTTCCACCTGACCGACAGCCGACAACTCATAGGAGCGGTCTGATTTTGGAGACAAGATTCGTTCTAAAAATTTGCCACCCAAGGTCACCTTGGTTTCAACGGCCTCTTTTTCTTCATGACCTTCTTCCAGACTCTGCAAGATTTCCTGACCACGCTCATCATTTTTTAGAAAATGCTCCAGCGCTGCCAAATGCACACAGTAGCCCCTCTTTTGGAAAAAATCGCAGGCACAAAAAACCAAATCATCCTCTAAACTATAGCGCAGTTCTTCTTCTGCCACGCGAGCATAGAGCCGATTGTTATTTTCCTTGATGATATCAACTTTACCAGTTTCATAAAGGGCAACGCCTTCGATACGGACTTTCCCCGGAATCAATTTAGCCATATTTTTACCTTTACCTTATCTTTTTATTATACCATATTTTCCCCTATGAAAATAGCCTTCTAGGATGACTTTTCTCCTAGAAGGCTGGATTTTTAACGTTTGGCAAAAGTCGTCACAATCCGCTGACAAACTTCTTGCAGCAGGGATTTAGGCATGGCTACATTGAGGCGGGCATGGAGACTTCCTTCCTCTCCATAATCCGAACCAGGGTTGAGGATAACCTTGGCTTCATTTCTCAACAGCTCTTGCAATCTTTCATCAGTCAGGTCATAGGCTGAAAAATCAAGCCAAATCAAGTAGGTTCCTTGCGGTTTCATGACCTTGATTTTAGTCTCTTTTCCAAATAAATCCACCACATAATTGATGTGGTCTTCAAAGACTTGCTTGAGTTCCTCTAACCAATCCTTCCCATAGCGATAAGCAGCTTCTGTCGCCAAATAACCCAAGCCTGAAATTTCATGCTGATTATTGATCAATTGACGTTTCTGGAAAGCCAGTCTCAACTTAGGATTTTCAATAACTGCATAGGAATTTTTTGTCCCAGCAATGTTAAAGGTTTTAGTGGCACTGGTCAAGACGATAGCAAAATCTTTAAAGTCAGGGTTGACAGTATTGAAAGACTGGTGTTTGTGACCAAAGAGGGCCAAATCTTGGTGAATCTCATCTGAAACTAACAAAACACCGTGTTTTTGGCAGAGTTGGCCAATCTTCTCCAACACTTCTTTTTCCCAAACACGTCCACCAGGATTGTGAGGATTACAAAGGATATAGAGCTTCACATCCTCTTCCACCAAATCCTTTTCAAGTCGGTCAAAGTCAATCTCAAACAGACCATCCTTTTCCACCAAAGAATTGGTAATTAATCTACGGTTGTTCAATCTGACACTGCGAGCAAAGGGTGGATAGACAGGCGTGTTAATCAGAACCGACTCGCCTTCTTTTGTGAAGGCTTGAATAGCTGTTGAGATGGCTGGTACCACACCCTCGATAAAGACAAGAGCCTCTTTGTCAAAGTGGTAACCGTGTTGTGTAGCCTCCCACTTTTGAACTTCCTTAATTAACTCTTCACTGGCATAGGTATAGCCATAAACCAGTTGATCAGCATAAGTCTGCACAGCTTGGCGGATTTCAGGCAAGACTACAAAGTCCATATCCGCTATCCAAGCTGGTAGGACTTCACTATCCGTTTCTGCTTCTTTCCATTTATAGGTATGGTGCCCTAAACGGTTTGGCAGGCTTGTAAAATCATATTTCCCCATCTTTATCTTATCCTTCTAATGCTTGGCGCAAATCTGCAATCAAATCTCTAGCATCCTCAATCCCAATTGATAAACGCAAGAGGTCATCTGTCAAACCGTAAGAATGACGCACTTCTGCTGGAATATCAGCGTGAGTTTGTGTGGTTGGATAAGTAATGAGACTTTCCACCCCACCCAAACTTTCCGCAAAAGAGAAGACCTTGAGGCTGTTTAAAATGTGAGGAATGCGTGTTTCATCCGCTACTTTAAAGGAAATCATGCCTCCACGACCAGTGTAGAGAACTTCCTTGACTGCTGGAGAATCCTTCAAAAAGGCAACCACTTCTTGGGCGTTAGCTGTTGAGCGCTCCATACGAAGAGACAAGGTCTTGAGACCACGAATCAATTGATAACTGTCAAATGGTGACAAGACTGCCCCTGTCGTATTGAGATTGTAAAAGAGCTTCTCGTATAGTTCTACACTATTGGTCACAACCACTCCAGCCAAGACATCATTGTGCCCTGCTAGATACTTGGTTGCTGAATGGAGAACGATATCTGCTCCATCTTCAATCGGACGTTGGTAGATAGGGCTGTAGAAGGTATTGTCCACCACCACTTTGGCACCCTTAGCATGAGCTAATTTTGCTAGTTTTTCGATATCAAATTCCAACATCAAGGGGTTGGTTGGGGTTTCGATATAGAGAACATCCACGTCCTTTTCTAACTCGGCAATCAACTCTTCTTCTGTATTGGCATAGGTAAAATGGAAACGGCCTTCCTGCTCCACTTGGTTAAACCAGCGGAAAGAACCTCCATAAAGGTCACGCACAGCCAAGACCTTACTTCCTACTGGGAAGATACTAAAGGCCAGTACAATAGCTGACATCCCTGAGCTAGTCGCTAGGGCATAGTCCGCGAACTCAATAGCCGCCAAGACTTCTTCAGCCTTGCTACGAGTTGGGTTTTTAGTGCGCGTATAGTCAAATCCAGTAGATTGACCAAACTCTGGATGCTGATAAGTCGTTGAAAAATGAAGCGGTGTCACCAATGCACCTGTCGCTTCATCTGATTTGATACCCGCCTGGGCCAAAATTGTGTTAATGTGTAATTCCTTGCTCATACAATACCTCCAAATCTATAGTAACTATTGTACCACTTATTTTCATCAACTCATTTTCTTCTTTTCAAGAGCTGGTTATAGTTTTAAACTATAGACTTATACTCTTCGAAAATCAAATTCAAACCACGTCAGCGTCGCCTTACCGTACTCAAGTACAGCTTGCGGCTAGCTTCCTAGTTTGCTCTTTGATTTTCATTGAGTATTAGATAGTAAAGCTAAAAAGAATCCAGAAAATATTCCAGATTCTTTCGTGAAAATGATTGCTAGGGTTTACTTTGACTGAAAGAAATCCTGTTGGGCTAAATTGTCATAATGCTCTTTGTTAAATTGATACTGTCCCACATGCTGACTAATCTGACCGACATCCACAGAAAAAATAAAGTCTTCATTTTGATAGCTCCAATTCAGCCTAACTGTATTCAAGACTGTCTTATAAGTAAAATCTTTAACTTGATTCCAAGGCATCTCTACGACTTTATTAGAATGATTTTCTGTTACATCATTGATGTCCATCAAGTAGATTCCCTTAGGTGTGAATGCCAGAATCTTAGGCTTCACACTCGACTGAACATAGTAAGTCCCTCCTATAATGAAGAAATCAATAAAGGATTTCAACCATGTCTTTTTCTTAAAAGCCATCAGAAAATTCTTTTGCCCTTCAATGTGGCAAGTTGAGAGAAATGATTCAATCTGTTTTTCTGTTGCAAACTCCATAATAGCTCCCATGATGTTACCTCCATAAAAATTAGTAAATAGGCAGATAAGAACTCTTCACATAAAAGAAGAACTTATCAATTATTGCGTTTTATCTTACTTTTTTAGTAGACAGCATCCCTCCTATAACATTACCCTAGCATGTGCATACTTCAGTTAACACTGGAAGAGGATTTAAAAAATAGCTTCTCACGTTTTTGTTATATTCATTATAACATAAATTTAATAAACCAATTAAAAAATGTAAGCACTTTTCTTCCAAATTTGCCATCATTCTATTAAAAAACGACAGTTTCCTTCGAAACCATCGTTTTTTCTTGAAAAATCCTTATTTGACATGTTTTGCCAATTCTTCTTGAGCTTTTTTATTGGATTCTTCTTTTTCTTTCAACCATTTTTCTTTGGCTTTTTCATATTCGTCTTTTGTGACTGTCTTATCTTGTAATTTGAGGTATTTATAGGATTCAACCCCTTTATTACCAGCCAATGAATATGGTGTTGAGAAAGGAACAATTTTTCTCAACGTTGGTGTTCCACCCAGTGAAACGTTTGGAATTGCTAGAGAGCTATCTACCAACCAAGCTTGGGCATCTGCATATTTTTCATAACGTTTAGCTGGATCTTGTTCCTTATTGGCTTCTTCCAGCATTTGAGTATAGACATCCAGCCCAACAGCCTTAGCCTTGTCATTGGCTTCACCTGGCTCTATACCTAGATTTTGCATCAAACCACCAGAATTAACGTTAAAGACGTCAAGATAGGTTGAAGGATCTTGATAGTCTGCAGTCCAACCACCATTGTAAAGATCATAATCCTTCTGAGCTGCAGTTTGAGCAAGATAACCTGAACTTTCATAGTCCTCTGTAGAAAGTTGATGAACATCAATCACAACATTATCTGCACCTAAGACAGATTCTATTGATTGCTTCATGGAATTGATTCCTTGAATTTCAGCCTTATTAGCCAAATCTATAGTTTTATCTAAGTGTATAGGGAATTGGACTCCTTTGGCTTGGAGTTCTTTCTTAGCTTCAGCAAATTTAGCCTTGGCTTTTTCTGGATTGTAGTATGGATCTTGGGCATCTGCAAAGTTGATTCCTTGCCATTCCTTGCCATAGTTGACTATCTTAGAGGCTACTACTTCACCAAAGTCTTTGCCATTGATACTTACGAAGTTTGGAGGAACAACGAGGTTACGCAAAATCTTAGTTGCCCCCTCTTCTCCTTGAGATTGGGCCCCGTAAGCTGTACGGTCATAGGCAAAATTAATGGCTTGACGGAAGTTCTTGTTAAGAACCGCTTCTTGAGTCGATTTCTTTTCAGCATCACTTGTCTTGGAAGTGAATTTATAAGATTTCCTATCCAAGTTGAAGTTTAAGAAGTAAGATGTAGCATCTTGCATGCTATAGATGATATTGTCCTTATTCTTTTCTTTAATTCCTTCAAAACTTGAACTGTTCGGATAGAGACGAGCATAGCTATAAACACCTTCGGTAAAATTACGTGCTAACGCATCTTGGTCACTACCATCAAAATAAGTCAATTTGACATCATCTACAAAGACATTTTTAGCATCCCAGTAGTTAGGATTTTTCTTGTATTCGATGACTGATTTTGAAACAAAGGATTTCATCAAGAACGGTCCATTGTACAAAATGCTAGATGGCTCTACCTTCCCAAAATCATCCCCTTTTGATTTCAAGAAATCTGCATTGACTGGGAAGAGAATAGTTGAGGTTGTTTTTGAGTTCCAGTAAGGTTCTGGTCGTGCCAAGGTATATTGAACGGTTTGGTCATCAAGAGCCTTGACTCCGACAGTTGAAAAGTCGCTTGTTTTACCAGTGATATAGTCATCCAAACCTGCAACGGATTCTTGCACTAAGTACAAGGCTTCTGATTTTTTATCAGCTGCATATTTCAAACCAGTGACAAAATCTTGGGCAGTTACAGGAGCATATTCTTCTCCATCTGCAGTATACCATTTAGCATCCTTACGAAGTTTGTAGGTATAGGTCAAACCGTCTTGAGAAACACTCCAATCCTCTGCCAAAGATGGAATATAGTTTCCATACTGGTCATTTTCCATGAGACCATCTACCAGATTGGTCACAATATCAGTAGTTGTTGCACGATTTTCTGCTAGATAGTTCAAACTAGATGGATCACTTGAGTAAACATAATTGTATGTTTTTGATGCTGTGCTAGAATTTCCACAGGCACTTAACAAAATACCTGCACTTAACACGACACCTGCAAGCGTTGCATACTTGGCCTTAGACTTTTTCATTTCCAGAACCTCCTGATTTAAATATTTGTCTTATTATACATTACAGGTTTTATTTAGTCAATAGTTTTTTAAGTAAAATTTAAGAAAAATTAAATTACTATCTACAAATTATAAAAAATATAATACAAATTAATAAAAAAGAGAATAATCCAAGCATTTCATGATAGAAATGTTCAAATTATCCCTTTTATTTATAAATATTTTTTAAGTTAACTTTAATTTGATTCGTAAGCGATCTGCTTGAGCTTTTCCAATCACCTTATCCAACAAACGGGTACGGAGACTCATAACTCCATAAACACCTCCACCCATGGCACCGACAAGGGCTACATATAGGAAACTCCACAAACGTCCACTTGGTTGGAAGACAAATCCCAGTACCCACTGGATAGCACCTACACTGATAAACATAACAAAAGTCAACAAACTGATTAAAATGGTTCGCTTCAAAATCACCTTGCGCTTGACACCTGTTACCTTACAAATATCCCGATACATCAAAACATTAGGAATAATGAGACCGATGGTTGTGGAAATC
Source organism: Streptococcus mitis (assembly GCA_032511625.1). Taxonomy (GTDB): domain Bacteria; phylum Bacillota; class Bacilli; order Lactobacillales; family Streptococcaceae; genus Streptococcus; species Streptococcus mitis_DL. Next base: position 137,117 of record JAWFOO010000003.1, read on the forward strand.
AAAGGTCCGTAACTGTGGAAGAGAGCGATGGTTGGAAGTTGCAAGACTAGCTTTGCAATAGAACCATAGATAAAATAGAGAACTGCCTTGCGGTTGCGGAACATGGCCTGAAGCATTGGAGACAAGACCATGTACAAGCCTAAAATAGTAGACTGTAAAACTGCGAAGACAAACAAGCCCATAGCCAAACTATCTGGCTGGCCATAGAAGACAGTATAGAGAGGTTCTCCTACCATGACCACTCCAACCGTTGCTGGTAGCAAGAATAAGAAAAGCATAGTGATGCTGTCCTGAACTAGACGAGAAGCTGCCTTCAAGTCCCCCTTGACATAGTTTTCAGTCAAAAGTGGCAACCCTACACTCCCAATCGAAACCCCAACAGAAATCAAAATCATAGTGATTTTATTAGGATTGGCAGAGAAATAAGAAAACATGACAACCAAGTCTTCATTACTATAGTTGGTAAACCAACTCATACTATTGATAAAGGTCATCTGGTCCAAAATCTGGAAAAGCTGGATAGCAGACCCTGTCAGGATAAAAGGAATGGCTTCCTTAATGGTATCAACCAAGAGACGCTTACTATTAATCTTATCTCCTGTTTCAAGGACTCTTTTGAGTAAACCTTCTTTGGCAAGGAAATAGATTAAAACTACAAAGCTGGCTACCATACCAACAAAAGCAGCAAAGGTAGACTGGGTGACTGCTGCTAGATAGTCTCCCGAACCAAGCTTCATAATGATAAAGGTAGCTAAGAGCATCCAGATAACACGAATGACCTGCTCAGCGATTTGGCTCATGGCATAAGGTTTCAGGTTATTCATCCCTTGGAAGAAGCCTCGGATAACACTCATAGATGGGAAAATCAAGACTGCCCAAGCCAAGCTCTGCATGATGGGGATCAGGTCTTTCCCTACACCCGACAAATCTGCTAGCCATGGAGCAAAGACATACAAGACTAGTGCAAAAACAAGACCTAGTCCCGTCATAAAGCCTAAAAAGCTCCGAATCAGGGCAAAACTTTGCTCTTCTTCTCGCATGGTATTGTACTTGGCCACTTGCTTAGCCACCGCAACTGGAATCCCCGCTGTTGAAACCAGCAAGAACCAAGCATAGATATTATAGCCCATGGTAAAGAGACCATTTGCTGTAGCCGCATAAGACCCCATCCAGATATACCAAGGGATGATATAAATGGCACCGAGTAGACGACTGATAAAGTTACTAGCCGTTAGCCAAGCAGTCCCCCGTAACATCTGGGCCTGCTGGTGATTGTTTTCGTTAGACATAGATTCCTCATTTAATTTTAATCACTAGGAAAAATTCCTTATCTTCCATTATAAACTTTTCCTTGTCACTTGTAAATTTACGACTTTCGGTTTACAATAGAAAGTATGATTAAGATTGAAACCGTATTAGATATTTTAAAGAAAGATGGTCTCTTCCGTGAGATTATCGACCAAGGACATTATCACTACAACTACAGCCATGTCGTATTTGACACCATCTGCTATGATAGCCGCAAGGCCAAAGAGAAGAGCCTCTTTTTCGTCAAGGGTGCTGGCTTTAAGAAGGAATTTTTGCTTTCTGCCATCTCTCAAGGCCTCGGTTGGTATGTGGCTGAAGAAGACTATGAGGTTAGTATTCCTGCTATTATCGTCAGTGATATCAAGAAAGCCATGAGTTTGGTAGCTATGGAATTTTATGGGAATCCCCAAGACAAACTCAAACTCCTCGCCTTCACTGGAACCAAAGGTAAAACAACAGCAGCCTACTTCGCCTATAACATTTTATCTCAAGGGCATCGACCTGCAATGTTGTCAACTATGAACACAACTCTAGATGGCAAAACTTTCTTTAAGTCTGCATTGACAACTCCTGAGAGTATTGACCTCTTTGACATGATGAATCAAGCTGTGCAAAATGACCGTACCCACCTCATCATGGAGGTCTCCAGTCAAGCCTATCTGGTCAAACGTGTCTATGGTCTCACCTTTGATGTGGGAGTTTTCCTCAATATCAGTCCAGACCATATCGGCCCGATTGAACACCCTAGCTTTGAAGACTACTTCTACCACAAGCGTCTCTTGATGAAAAATAGCCGAGCAGTCATCATTAACAGTGACATGGACCACTTCTCTGTACTAAAAGAACAAGTGGCAGATCAAGACCATGATTTCTACGGTAGCCAGTCTGATAACCAAATCGAGAATTCCAAAGCCTTTAGTTTTTCAGCTAGAGGTAAACTTGCTGGAGACTATAATATTCAACTGATTGGCCACTTCAACCAAGAAAATGCAGTCGCTGCTGGACTTGCCTGTCTCCGTCTGGGAGCAAGTCTTGAGGACATCAAAAAAGGAATCGCAGCAACCCGTGTTCCTGGTCGTATGGAAGTTCTCACTCAGAAAAATGGTGCCAAGGTTTTCATTGACTATGCCCACAATGGGGACAGTCTCAAAAAACTCATCAATGTTGTAGAGACTCATCAAACTGGAAAGATTGCACTGGTTCTGGGTTCGACAGGAAACAAGGGAGAAAGCCGTCGTAAGGACTTTGGCCTCCTCCTCAATCAACACCCTGAGATTCAAGTCTTTCTGACTGCTGATGACCCCAACTATGAAGATCCAATGGCCATCGCAGATGAAATCAGTAGCTACATCAATCATCCTGTTGAAAAGATTGTAGATCGCCAAGAAGCCATCAAGGCAGCGATGGCTATCACAAACCAAGAATTAGATGCTGTCATTATCGCTGGTAAGGGGGCCGATTGCTACCAAATCGTCCAAGGCAAGAAAGAAGCCTATCCAGGAGATGCAGCCGTCGCAGAAAATTATTTATAAGATAGTAAAAAATCAAGGGAAATGAAACCCTTGATTTTTTCTATCCTTATTTAAAAGCGTTTTTCAAACCTTCAACGGCACCTTCTACAGCACCTTTAGCATCTTCAACTACTTCTTTTGCCTTAGCAACTGTCTTTTCTACAGCGCCTTCTGCTTCAGTTTTGCTATCCCCAGTAACTTTACCAAATCCTTCTTTGATAGCGCCTGTTGCTTGTTCCAATTTGTTTTCAAGTGACATATGATTGTCTCCTTTGGTTTTATTCCGATATGTGTTACCGGTTACATATAGTTTATACTTAATCCTAAGGAAAGTCAAACAATGTGCTCAGAAACAAAATTTCACGCTAAGTAGAAAGTTAATCTCTCCTTGTCAAAATCGACGGCCAACTCATACTTTCCATCTTCATTTTGGACAATATAACCTAGAACAACTAAACTGTCCACAAAGATGTCACGACGTTTCTGCATCAGTTGATCTTTTTTGAGAAATTTTAGCAAAAAAGTTGTCATGTATTTGAGAGCATACTCAGGATTAACATCTCCCAAAATGTCATAGAGTTCCTGCTGTTTTTCTGTCAAAGGATACTGATGTTTGACCTTGTAGAAATAATTGGACAGGGTCATTTTTGATCTCGCAAAGTCCGTCTTTTCAACTAAAATAGCTGCATTGGTTTGATTTCGTAATTCCGTCTCAAAACTCTGCTCTAACAAGGCTTGATAGGCCGGACTATCTTCGCTGACAAAAATCTCTTGATCCAGTTCGAGACTATCGAGTGATTCAAGCATAGGAAGATTAAGGTAATAACGCTTATTTTCCCGTAGGATCAAGCCTGCCTTTATATACTCTTCCATGAGTTTATCAACTGCCACATCTGGAAATTGAGCCTTAATTTCTCTCAAAATAACATCATCATGCTGGTCCAGATAGCGGATTAATTCTCCAAAAAATGGCTGTCTCGTCAAACGAGATGGATTAAAAATCTGAATCATGAAGATTCCTTTCTTTACATTCTAACAGAGGCGATGCTGCCAACTGACTAGGATTGGTCCCCGGCTGGTTCAGAGGAACAGGCAGACCTAGTTCTCTGTAATACTCTCTCCAAAAATCACTAATCTCCTGCTCCCCATCTCCAAATTTCATAGGTATGGTTTCAAAAATCGGTAGGATTTCTGCCATGTACTGGGAACAGTAAAAACCTTCTCCATCTGGATAGAAAGAAGCATTGTAGGGTGCTCCTAGATATTTGCAAGCTTTTTCCTTCACAGACTGGATATCCATTTCTGGGTAAACATAGAGGTCGTACAAGTGATTGGACTCAAAGAAGTCTGCCAGTTCTTGACAGACAACACCAGCCTGTCCACTAGCGTGGTAAATCATCCCATCCAAACAAATCGCAACATGGTTATAGTTGCCTGTGGAAGTCTGGATGGCCTGCCCCATATCTGACTCATCTCTCACAAAAATCAAATCGCCATTTTCTAACATGCTTCACTCCTAGAAAAAAAGGAGCCGAAACTCCTTTCGATATAAGGCAAACTAGCCTTTCCTAATTTGAATTAACACTCAAAATCTTAAGCATTGAAGCTTTCAGTCAATTGAGGTACCACTTGTTTCTTACGTGAAACGGCACCAGCAAGGAAGGCATGATTGTTTTCAAGTTTGAAGTTGAAGGCTGCTTCAACCTTGTCCATATTGGCACCAAGTGCTAGGATTTCTGAGTTTGAGTTGACGATATCTGTAATCATCAAGACAAAGTCAGAGTAGCTATTTGCTGTGTTGGCAGCTTGCATTGCAGCTTCAATTTCTGCTTGGCGTTCCAAAACTTCAGCGATGTCAACTGTGTTTACTTGGGCAACACGAACATTATTCCCGTTGAGTTCAAAAGTCTTAGCATCGATATCAATCAATTCTTCAGCAGATTTGCTAGCCAAGTTGGTACCAGCTTTCAACATAGCCAAACCATACTCTTCCAAGTTTACACCAGCCAATTCAGCCAATTCAGGAGCAATAACCTTATCTGTTGGGTGTGTTGTTGGTGATTTCAAAAGAAGAGTATCTGAAATCAAACCTGAAAGCATCAAACCAGCAATCTCTTTAGGCACAGCTACACCATGTTCTTTGAACATACGGTAAACGATTGAAGACGCAGATCCAACTGGCTCCAAACGCATGTAAAGTGGGCTTGCAGTTTCAAAGTTAGCCACACGGTGGTGATCTACAACACCATAAACTTCTACTTCAGCGATATCTGATACAGATTGTTGGAATTCATTGTGGTCAGTCAGGATAACTTGCTCTGCACCTTCTGCTTTGGCAGAAGTGATAACACGCGGTGCTTCTACACCAAAATAGTTCAAGACAAAGGCTGTTTCTTCATTTGGAGTTCCAAGGGCAACAGCTTCCGTATCCAAACCGTAAGCTTCTTTTGCAAGGTAGGCAAAGGCTACAGATGACCCGATGGCATCTGAGTCTGGATTTTGGTGACCAAATACTAGAATCTTAGACATGATAATACCTCATTTTGTTTATTCTCTTTATTGTAGCATTTTTTTCGCTTTTTGACAAAAGTAAGAGGAGTCAAAGGACTCCCCGCTACTCTTCAAAATAACTGAGTAAATTTCTATCTTGATTTTCAGATAAAAATTGCTCCTTCTGTGGTCTCTTCTTACGCTTGAGAAGGGCTTCAGCTGACATGGCTTCTTCCTTACTGGCAAAACCTTGAGCATAAATCAGTTTGACTGGCAAGCGTGCTCGTGTGTATTTGGCTCCCTTCCCACTATTGTGGACAGCGAGGCGTCTTCTCACATCAGTCGTATAGCCTGTATAGTAAGATCCATCACGACACTCCAGCACGTACATATAAGCCTTATGATCCATAATAAATCTCTTCAAGTTCAAGCGTATAAGAGCCATCATCATTGTGGACAATGAGAGGTGGCAAGACCTTAAAGCCACTTGTCGAGCCATCCTTGATAGCCTCAATCAAAAGCATATTGGCTTCCTTTTCTCTTTTTGGATAAACAAACTGCAGGCGCTTAGGGGCTAGATTATGCCGTTGTAACGTATCCAAAATATCCAGAAGTCGATCAGGACGATGAACCATAGCCAAGCGCCCATTAGATTTAAGAATACTCTGGGCACTACGACAGATTTCTTCCAAATTAGTCGTAATTTCATGGCGAGCCAAGAGATAATGTTCACTCTCGTTCAAGTTGGAATGAGGATCCACCTTGAAATAAGGCGGATTACACAAAATCATATCCACCTTACTTCCCTGTATACGAGAAGGCATATTTTTCAAATTGTCACAGATGACCTCCATCTGCTCTTCTAAACCATTCAAACGGACAGAGCGTTCAGCCATATCTGCCAAACGCTCCTGAATCTCAACAGCCAAAATCTGTGCCTGAGTCCGAGTGCTAGCAAATAGCCCCACTGCTCCATTTCCAGCGCAAAAATCCACTATCAAGCCCTTTTTAGGAAAACGTGGAAAACGTGACAAGAGAACACTATCCACCGAATAGCTAAAAACCTCTCTATTTTGAATGATTTTAATATCTGTCGAAAAGAGCTGGTTAATGCGCTCTCCTGATTTTAATAATTGTTCTTCTTCCATGGTCCTATTATAGCAAATTTATATTAACATTACAAAGAATATAGATTTCTAACTAGTGCTTCTGATTCTTCAAATGTTGAAGGGCTTCCTTGGTCCAAATTGGCATCATTCGTTTAAGAGGCGCAAAGCCGTAGTTAAAACGGTCGCTTGAAAAGCGTCGCCGTCTCGGAAACTGGTGCTTTTCTTCCTCCAAAGTGCGGATAGAAAGACTAGCTTTCCCTGTAAATTCATCTAAATCCACTACCTGAACCTGAACCTCTTCATCGACTTTCAAGGCTTCTTGGATATTTTCAATAAAGCCTGTCCGAATCTCTGAAATGTGAATCAGCCCCGTATCACCCGTCTCTAGCTCAACAAAGGCACCGTAGGGCTGAATCCCTGTAATACGCCCCTTTAGCTTATCACCGATTTTCATCTTAGTCCTCGATTTCAATTGTTTCAATCACGACATCTTCAACTGGCTTGTCCATAGCCCCTGTCACAACAGAAGCAATGGCATCCAAAACAGCGTAAGAAGCTTCATCAGCTAGCTGACCAAAAACAGTATGACGGCGGTCTAGATGAGGAGTTCCACCTTGGTTGGCATAGATTTCCGCAATCTGTTCTGGCCAACCTCCACGAGCAATTTCTTTCTTAGAATAAGGCAAATGTTGATTTTGCACGATAAAGAACTGGCTGCCGTTGGTATTTGGACCAGCATTGGCCATAGAAAGGGCACCACGGATATTGTAAAGTTCTTCAGAGAATTCATCCTCAAATGATTCACCATAGATTGACTCGCCACCCATACCAGTTCCAGTTGGGTCTCCACCTTGAATCATAAAGTCCTTGATAATACGATGGAAAATGACACCATCATAGTAACCATCTTTTGAAAGAGCTACAAAGTTAGCCACTGTTTTAGGAGCATGTTCAGGGAAGAGCTTAATACGCAAGTCTCCGTGATTGGTCTTAATAGTCGCGATAGGACCTTCTACTGTTTCAATGTCTACTTGTGGGAAATGCAATTCTTTTTCTACCATACCAAATCCTTCTAAGGCATCAAAAATGCCATCTTCTTCTAATGTTTTTGTAATATAATCTGCTTTTTCTTTGATGTTATCATGAGAAATTCCCATTGCAACGCTGATTCCAGCATAATCAAAGAGTTCCAAGTCATTCAGCCCATCTCCAAAAACCATGACGTTCTCTGGTTTCAAGCCTAGGTGTTCCACAACCTTTTCCACACCTGTCGCTTTGGAGCCTGAAATCGGCACAATATCAGACGAATGTTGATGCCAACGAACCATTCGAAGTTTGTCTGAGAGACTGCCAGGCAAGTGCAAGTCATCTCCCTTATCTTCAAAAGTCCACATCTGATAGATATCTACTTTTTCATGGAAATCTGGATCTACATCTAAGTCGGGATAAATTGGATTGATAGCCTCACTAATCATATCGGTGCGAGTCGACAACTTGGCATCATGACTCCCAACCAAGCCATACTCAATTCCTTCTTGCTTAGCCCAAGAGATATACTCCTCAACATCTGACTTCTCAATCTGATGCTGATAAATGACCTGACCTTTTTTATCTTCGATGTAGGCCCCATTTAAGGTCACAAAAAAGTCAGGCTTGAGCTCACGAATCTCCGGGACGACACCAAAAATCCCTCGTCCAGAAGCAATACCTGTCAAAATTCCTTTCTCACGTAATTGCTTAAAAACAGTTGGGATTGAAGCTGGAATAAAACCTGTCTTTGAATTCCGCAATGTATCATCAATATCAAAAAAGACAATCTTTATCTTCTTTGCCTTGTATCTTAATTTGGCATCCATCTCACTACCTCTTTCAATCTAACTCTTTCCATTATACCATAAAGTAGCTAAATCCCCTATTTTCAAAAAGTTTCCAGTTTTATTGTAAGTCCTTGGATAAGTATAAAACTAAATCATTATCATTTTGACAACTTGCACCCATTTCTAGCGATTTATTTCTATACCAGACACCTGTCCCATCTGGAATGTAGCCCCGTCTGATATACAATCTCTGGGCAGGACCATACCCCAAGTGCAAACCTACACCAAGAGTGATCTTACTCGAAACAAACTTGACTCGTTTTTCTGCTTCTTCTAGCAGTTGATTCCCAATCCCTTGATTTCGAAAAGGCTCAAACACATTAAAATCTGATAATTCTGGATAGACTTCTGCAAAAGGACCATGTTTAGCAGAGGGCAAAATGGTAACGTAGCCCGCTACAGCACCATCAATCTCTGCAACTAAGACTTCTCTCTCCCCACTTTCCTGTTCCAGAAAATATCTAGCCAAAATTTCCTCTCTACCAGGCCAACCTTGATTGATAAATCCATGAGATAAGGATTCAATATCAGACTTAATCATATTTCTAATCGTACAATTCATCTTTGACTTACCCACCTTTACTCTTTCTATTACCATTATAGCACTCCAAGGTCAGAAAAAAACTATCTCGAGAAAAAAGACCCAACCGGGTCTTAATTCGCTTTCTTGTTTTCTAGCTCATGAAAAAGAGGTCCACCCTGACCCCAACTCGCTCTCACATTTCAAGGCTCGTGAAAAAAAGACCCAACCGGGTCTGAAAAAGAGGTCCCCCGGACCTCTTTTTTAATCTTCATTTACGAAAGGCATCAAAGCCATTACGCGAGCGCGTTTGATAGCTGTTGTTACTTTACGTTGGTTTTTAGCTGAAGTTCCTGTTACACGACGAGGAAGGATTTTCCCACGTTCTGAAACGAAACGGCTAAGAAGCTCAGTATCTTTGTAATCAACATATTCAATTTTGTTTGCTGCGATGTAATCAACTTTTTTACGGCGTTTGAATCCGCCACGACGTTGTTGAGCCATGTTTTTTCTCCTTTATAATTTTAGTTGTCCATTAGAATGGTAAATCATCATCTGAAATATCCAATGGATTTGTTGCTCCAAATGGATTTTCATCACGTGAAAAGTCTGGTACTGAATTTGTAGGTGCTGAATAGTTTGCAGTTGGTGCAGAGTAAGCTCCACCTGTATGACCCTCACGCACACTACGGCTTTCCAACATTTGGAAATTCTCAGCCACGACCTCTGTCACGTAGACACGTTGTCCTTGCTGGTTATCGTAACTACGAGTCTGGATACGACCTGTCACCCCGATAAGTGAGCCTTTTTTAGCCCAGTTAGCAAGGTTTTCAGCCTGTTGGCGCCACATAACGACATTGATAAAATCAGCCTCACGTTCGCCATTTTGACTCTTAAATGTACGGTTTACTGCAAGAGTAAAAGTCGCAACTGCTACATTTGACGGGGTATAACGCAACTCAGCGTCACGTGTCATACGCCCTACAAGTACAACATTGTTAATCATAGTTTACCTTCTTACGCGTCAGTTTTGACGATCATGTGACGAAGAATGTCAGCGTTGATTTTTGAAAGACGGTCAAACTCTTTAAGAGCTGCATCGTCGTTTGCTTCAACGTTAACGATGTGGTAAAGTCCTTCACGGAAATCTTGGATTTCGTATGCAAGACGACGTTTTTCCCAAGTTTTTGATTCAACAACAGTTGCACCATTGTCAGTCAAAATAGAGTCAAAACGTGCTACCAAAGCGTTTTTAGCTTCTTCTTCAATGTTTGGACGAATGATATAAAGAATTTCGTATTTAGCCATTGATATGTTCCTCCTTTTGGTCTAATGACCCCATGACTTTGCAAGGGGTAAGTGAGGTTCGCTCACAATAAACTATTATACTAGAAAAAAATTTTTTACGCAAGTAAAAACACCGAAATAAAAAAAGAAGATGACGAATCATCTTCTCAAAAACTATAAGTTTTTAGTCTTCTTTTTTCTTGCGAGAAAGAAGTCCAAATCCACTAAGGGCTCCAAGAAGTCCAAGTGCTGCTAGGCTAGCATGATCTTCTGTACCAGTGTTAGGCAATTCTTTTTGACCTTCAACATATTTAGGTGTTGCTGGTTTAGCAGTTGTATCAGTTGCTACTGTTGCATCTGCTTGAGCTGGTGCCACTGGTTGAGTTTGATTTGGTGTTGCTGGTTGTCCTGGTTCTGCTGGAGCTGTTGGAGCTGCAGGTTGTTCAGGAGCAGTTGGTCCAGCGGGTTGTGGAGTCTGTGGTGTTTGTGGTGCTGGTCTGTAGTTGCTACCACCATTTCCACCACCGTTATATCCATCTCCATTATATGGATTAGTTTCTGGAATGCGTTTAGGAATTACCGTTACTGGGACGTCTACTACTACAATTTCTCCTGTTGGTAGTTTCACCTTCACTTTAACACTTGGTTTCACTCCTGGTGTTTCAGTTGTAGGGATTTCCCCAACTTCGATAATTTCAGCATCTTTTGGTAATTTAACATGACCTTTCACATCTTCTTTAGTGATTGGCGTTCCTACTTCAACCACGATTGGTGTTGCTGTAACAGTTTCTTTTGGTGTTTGTGGCTCTTCTTTACGTTCTACCACATTTACAACTGCTGGAACTTCAACTAATAGATTACCATCTTTATCCTTAACAACTACAATTACATTCTTCTTACCTGGTGTTTTTGTATCAGGTTGTTCTTTGAATGTAAATGTTGCCCCTTCTGGGAAGTCTTTAGGATTAATATTATCTTTTGCTTCTGGAGCTTTATCTGGATTCACTGTAACTTCTTGCTCTTTACCTTGAACTACAATAACTTTCGCAGGTACTTCTACGATTGAATCTCCATCTTCATCTTTAACAACTACTGTTACATCTTTAATTCCTGGTGTTTTAGTGTCAACATCTTCTTTGTACCCAACTTTTGCTTTTGCTTCTTTAGGGAAAACAGATGGATCTACAGATTTATTCACATCTGGTTGAGTATTCTCAGGATTTGCTGCTACGTATTGAGTCTTAGGTCCTACTACAGTAACTTTCGCTGGGATTTCTGCAATTGGTTCACCATTTAGTTTTGCTACAACAACAACATCTTTATCTCCTGGTGTTGTTGTATCCACTGGAGTTTTATACTCAAATGTTGTTCCTTCTGGGAAGTCAGTTGGGACAATATTTTCTGCAGGAATTACTTTCTTAGGATCTGTATCTACTGGTACATATTGTCTATATGCATCAACTACACGTACTGTTGTTGGTACTGTTACAAGTTTATTACCATCTTTATCCTTAACGATCACGTTTACTGGGTAATCTCCAGCTTCTGAAATATTTACCGGATCTTTTCCGTCAACTTTTTCGTATTCGAAAGTTGCTCCCTCTGGATAATCACCTTTGTTAATGCTATTTTCTGCAAGTGGTTGACCTTGATCAACAGGAATAATTTGTGGATTTCCTTGTACCACTTTAACTTTCGCAGGTACTTCTACGATTGTATCTCCATCTTTATCTTTAACAACTACAGTTACATCTTTTTCACCTGGTGTTTTAGAAATATCTTTTTCTTTATATTCAGGTTTTGCTTCTGCTTCTTTAGGGAATACTGATGGATCTACAGATTTATTTACATCTGGTTCATTTCCTACTGCTACATACTGAGTCTTAGGTTCTACTACAGTAACTTTTGCTGGAATTTCTGCAATTGTTTCACCATTTTTCAGTTTGGCAACAACTACAACATCTTTATCTCCTGGTTTTGATGTGTCAACTGGAGTTTTATATTCAAATGTTGTTCCTTCTGGGAAGTCAGTTGGGACAATATTTTCTGCAGGCACCACTTTAGTTGGATCAGTATTTACTGGTACATATTGTCTGTAAGCATCTACGACACGCACTGTTGTTGGTACTTTAACTAATACATTACCATCTTTGTCCTTAACTACAACTGTTACTGGATTATCCCCAGCTTCCGAAATATTAACCGGATCTTTTCCATCTACTTTTTCGTATTCGAATGTAGCACCTTCTGGATAATCACCTTTGTTAATACTGTTTTCTGCAAGTGGTTGACCTTGATCTACAGGAATGATTTGTGGATTTCCTTGTACCACTTTAACTTTCGCAGGTACTTCTACGATTGTATCTTTACCTTCATCTTTAACAACTACAGTTACATCTTTTTCACCTGGTGTTTTTGTATCTACTTTCTCTTTGTATTCGAAAGTAGCATTATCAGGGAAGCTATATTTCTCTTTATCTACAAGGCTGTCTGCTGGTTTTGGTTGAGTATTTTCAGGATTTGCTACTACATATTGAGTCTTAGGACCTACTACAGTAACTTTCGCTGGAATTTCTGCAATTGGTTCACCGTTAAGTTTTGCTACAACAACAACATCTTTATCTCCTGTTGTTTTTGTATCTACTGGTTTATTATCTTTATCCTTGTACTCAAATGTTGTTCCTTCTGGAAACTCTTCTGGATCAATATTATCTTTAGCCAAGACTGTCTCAGGTTTAGTATCAACAGGCACATACTGTCTATAAGCTCCAACTACACGTACTGTTGCTGGTACTTTTACTAATTCGTTACCATCTTTATCTGTTACGATAACCTTAACTTCTTTATCTCCAGTTGATGATGTATCAGGTTCTTTTTCATAAGTGAATTTCGCACCTTCTGGATAATCAGATGGGTCAATGCTATCTTCTGCTTTTGGAGCAGTTTTTGGATCTACTGGTACGATTTGTGGGTATCCTTGAACAACTTTCACTGGTACATTAACAGTTTCTTCACGTTTATTATCACCTGAACCGTATGTTACTGTTACTGGTGCAGTTAATGTATCATCTCCAACTTTTCCTTTTGTTTCAGGAATCTTAGTTTCATCTACAGTTTTGTCATTTCCTTCTGTAGTAACCGCATTTTTTAGTTTTTCTGCTGTTGGTTTATCACCTTCCACAACATAAACAGGAGTTGGTGTTGAAACTTTTGGAGTTAACTTAATTGTAAAGCTTTGATCTTTATCTGAATCAGAATCAAATGTTGGATCTTGATCGAATGGATTTTCTTTAACTGTGTAACCCATTGATTTTAACACATCAAGACGAGCTTGGATTTTATCTTCTGGAATTTGTGTTCCTGCTTTACCTGAAAGATCAGTAATATTAAACTTCTCATCTAATGGTGTTTCTTTACCAGCTGCATCTACAGAAACAAAGTTAACAGTTGCTTTTTGAATTCCAGGTGCATATTGAATTGGAGTTTTACCAAATTTATCAGTTGGGTCAAAGTTATCTGGAACTTTGTATCCTTTAGATGGATCTGCAGGATCAACTGGTGTTAATTCTACTCCATTATATTTTGGAACATATCCATCTACATAAGGAATAACTACCTTACTGAAATCACCAGGTTTTGTTGGATCATTTGGATTGTTAGGATATTTAATTGTATCTGGTGCATCTTGTGGTTTCTTACCAGCTGGATACTCAGGTGTGAATGATCCAATTTCTTTATAAAGAACTTTCACTACTTCATTAGTAACTTCACCTGTTTCAGATGGTGTTGGAGCTTCTTTTTCTTCGATAGTTTTATCAGCAGGCTCTACTTGTAAGTAGTTTTCAATTACTGGAGAAGTAACTTCATTAAATTTACCTTTTCCATCTTCTACTGAAGCATCTGATATTTCTGCTCCTTCATAAACAGTCCAATCAGAGTATTTTACTTCACCTGTTTCTGGGTTTACAGTTGCTGTACGTTTGTAAGTTACTTTTTGAACTCTATCTGGAGCCGTTTCTGGGTCGATAGGTTGAGCGTTTGGATTATCTTTATCATTAACATTGATAAATTTAACCGTACGTGTCACTTCTTTAACTAAGTCATCACGTGTTAGCCCAGCTGGGTATTTACCATAATTTTCATCTCCTGGTTTAACTAGTGTATCAGCTGTTTTTGGAGATACTGGAGCTGTTGTACTTGGATTTGTTGGGTCAGCTGTTACTGTTGGATCTACTGTAATTAAATCTAATACGTGAACTGTTGTAGTATCAATATTAGATTTTTTACCTTCACTATCTGTAGCTTGAACTCTTACTGTATAATCTCCTGGCTTAGTTGAATCTAACCCACCGTCATTACTTACAGCAATCGTTGGTTTAGTAGAATCAACACCATCACGATCATCTTCTAAGTCAGTAGCGGTAGCTTCTGATTTTTTAAGTACTTCATCAGCCGTTAACTTTTTATCTGCTGGAGTTTTATAAACATAGATATCTTTTTTCTTAGTTTCTACAGTCGGAGCATTATTGATAACATCTCCATATGCTGGATCTGATTCGTTTCCTGCCTTGTCTAATACTGTAACTTTAATACGTTTATCTGGGTTAGTTGTATCACTTGCTTCTGTTAAATCAGTACCCGCAGGAACTGGTACAACTAATTTACCATCACGTACTTCTACTTTTGTTTCACCATTATACCAACCGTCTTCTTTTTTCGTTAAAGTAATTGGAGTTTTACTATTTGGTAAGGTAACTTTCATTGAAGTTAAGCCACCAATAGCTTTTTTAATATTGTCTACTTCCGTATCAGCATTACGAGTGGTTCCATTATTTTTATCGTTAGCTGCAATATCTTGTTTTTCTCTAGATTCATCTGTTAAGTTAGGATCTTTTTCTGCAGGTACAGAAATTAATAATTCTGTTGGTTGGTTCTTATCGGTTTTTTCTCCAGTAACACTGTCTGTATGAACTGCTTCTACTGTTGGAGTTTGTGGCTTAACTGTATCAATATAAATCGTTTTATTGTAGTAGTAATCTGGTTGGTCAGTATTTCTTACACCATTTACTACTGGATGATATTTACCATCAGCATTAGAAACATCTCCAGTATTTAACGCAGCATTATCTTCTGCATCTCTCATACCATTTGGTAAATAAGTTCTTACTTTAAATGTTGCAGTACCTTTATAATCGTCAGCAGTAGTAAATGGTAATCTAAATTTACGAACTCCATCATTCTTACCACCATTAGAACCTACACCGATATATGGAACGTCTCCGTTATTAGATTTTGATGTATTATATTTTAATCTTAATTTTCTAGTTGCTGGATCCCATTGGATATTATTAGGAGCAACCGGTGTATCTCCAAACCAAACCCATTCTGTTGGATTTGTAATATTATTTGGAAGCTCTACCCCTTTAGGAACTTCGATTTCTGTTTCGGCAGATCCGTATAGACGAGTTCCACCAACACTGTTTACTGTAAATTCGAATTCACCTGTTTGTTTTGATTTATACAGATTATCTTCTCCGAACTTACCTTCCTTCTTGTTGCTTTTAACATTGGTAGTCATTTCTACACCAGTACCAACTGCCAAGTTAACAGCACCAACGAAGTAACCATCTGTAACCTTACTATTTGTTCCTGTTAAATATGAATTGTTAATCGCTGTACCGTCATTTAAAGCTTCAATTTCAACTTTAATTTTTGTGACATCTTTTGGAATTTCATAGATAGCACGGTATTCAGCCCAACCGTCACCATTTCCTCCAGAACCAGCAGGTTCAGAAATATGTGATTCTTCGAATTTTTCACCAATCGTACGGTCATCTCTGATGCTAGCAATTACATTCCCTTTGTCGTCTTTAACAGTAATCTTTACTTTTTCACCTGTACCGGCAGTTCCCGCATTACCATAAGCACCACCTGTGATAGCACTTAGCATTACTCTAGAGTTTCCATTTACTGCGTACTCTTTCGAAATTTTTGTACCTTGTTTTCCTAATTCTAGATAATATCCTTTTGGTAAATCATGAGTTCCTACCATACCTGAGTAGTTGACACCATTTGCATAGTTTTGATTAGCAGCATTCACTCCAAGTGGGTGTCCTGGTGATTCAACTTCATTATCTCTTTGAGTAACTTTTCCATCTAAATCATATACTTTCGATGGTTTAGGATCGAAACCTGCTGGACGATTAGCAGACACATTAGTTGGTGCTTCAGGTTTAACTGCAGTTACTTTTTCTCCACTTTCAATTTTCCAACCATTCAAGGCATTATTATCGTTAGCTTCTGCTGCGGTAATTTCTTTTTCTTTCCAGTTATAAGTTAAACTACCTAAAATTTCAGTATTCCCACCTTGAGATGCAGTGGATCTTGACCATTGTTTTTTAACTTCTTTACTTTTTTCTGTAGCATTAGCAAAATCAATATCACCAAATTGATTTTTTGCACTTTCAAATACACCATCAGCTGGGTTGTTTCCTGAACCTAATTTATTGTTATTTGTTGGTCCTTCAGTAGCAGGAATAATTGGATTAGCTGTTGCAGCTCCATCTCTAAATCCACTTTCACCTTGTCCTGGAATAGCTTTTCCATTACGTGGATCTTGGTTTTTGTTTTCTTTCTTGTCTGCAGATGCTTTTGGCATACTTTCAACAACGAAAGCTCTGTTTTTCAATGAACTTGTTGAAAAATCAACTTCTTTTTGTGTTGCTTTATCGTTTGACAAAAGGGCTTGAGCCTTAGCAAGTTCTGCTTTTGCTGCTTCAATGGCTGAGGCAGTTTTTTCAGTTAGACCTGCTTTCTCAAGAGCTGCTTCCATACGAGCAATAGCTGCTTCCAATTTGCTTGTGTCAGCCTTTGAAGCTGGTGCTAGAGCTTCTTCGGCTTTTGGTGTTTCAGTCGGTGCTGTTGGTTGCGTTGCTGCAGGCGCTGGTGTTGATGGTTGCTCAGCTGTTGGTGTAGCAGTTCCAGTCGAAGCTAGAGGCATGGTTGAATCTGCTTGATTACTTGCATCTGGGACTGTTTGTGAATCAGATGCCGTCTTTGGTGTAACTTGAGCATCCGCCTGAACAGTTGCTGCTCCACCAAACATCATGTAAGCTGCTACAGCTACTGATGCCGCACCAAAACTATACTTACGGATTGAAAAGCGCTGCACTTTTTGTCCGTGATTTTTTTCCATTCTTGAATACATGGTTTCTCCTTTTTTTAAAATATATGTTAATTGCGGAATTACACCCAAGTATTTAGAAAACGCCTCCATTTCCAGCTTAATTTATACATTAAAGCAGCTACACTTAGGTACTTAATCCCTAATTTACATTATAACATTATTTCAATTAAATTGTCTACGTTTATATGCAAAATATGTAGGAAATTTTAATATATATATATTAATGTGTTTTCTAGAAATTTAATTCTAAAAAAGTAAGAGACCGATATGACCTCTTACTTTGATTTTTTATTTACGGTTTAATACGGTGCAACATACGTGGGAATGGGATAGCTTCACGGATGTGTTTTGTTCCTGCTGCGAAGGTTACCATACGCTCGATACCGATACCAAATCCACCGTGTGGAACTGTACCGTATTTACGAAGGTCAAGGTAGAATTCATATTCTGTACGATCCATGCCAAGTTCATCCATCTTAGCAACTAATGCATCGTAGTCTTCCTCACGCATAGACCCACCGATGATTTCTCCATAACCTTCTGGTGCAAGCAAATCTGCACAAAGCACGCGCTCTGGATTTCCAGGAACTGGTTTCATGTAGAAGGCCTTGATGGCTGCTGGATAGTTCATGACAAATGTTGGCACACCAAAGTGGTTTGAAATCCACGTTTCATGTGGTGAACCAAAGTCATCACCATGCTCAAGATGTTCGTAGTCAGCATCTTCATCATTCTCATGCTCTTGCAAGAGGTCAATAGCTTGATCGTAAGTGATGCGTTTGAATGGCTCTGCAATGTAGCGTTTCAAGAGTTCTGTATCACGTTCCAATGTTTCCAAGGCTTGAGGCGCACGATCAAGAACACCTTGTAGAAGAGCTTTCACATAAGCTTCTTGCAAGTCAAGCGACTCATCATGTGTCAAGTATGAGTACTCTGCGTCCATCATCCAGAACTCAGTCAAGTGACGACGTGTTTTTGATTTTTCAGCACGGAATACGGGACCAAAGTCAAATACACGACCAAGAGCCATAGCACCTGCTTCTAGGTAAAGCTGACCTGACTGGCTCAAGTAGGCTGGCGTTCCGAAGTAGTCCGTTTCAAAGAGTTCAGTTGAATCTTCTGCAGCATTTCCTGACAAAATTGGGCTATCAAACTTCATGAAGCCGTTCTTGTCAAAGAATTCATAAGTTGCATAAATGATAGCGTTACGGATTTGCATCACCGCTACTTGCTTACGAGAACGGAGCCACAAGTGACGGTTGTCCATCAAGAAGTCTGTTCCGTGTTCTTTTGGTGTGATTGGGTAGTCTTGAGATTCACCGATTACTTCGATGTCTGTAATGTCCAACTCATAGCCAAACTTAGAACGTTCGTCTTCTTTGACAATACCTGTCACATAGACAGACGTTTCTTGGCTCAAGCGTTTGATGACATCAAACTTCTCAATCCCCACTTCTTCACCAAATTTTTCTACAAAGTTTGGTTTAAAGGCCACACCTTGGAAGAAGGCTGTTCCATCGCGCAATTGCAAGAAGGCGATTTTTCCTTTTCCTGATTTGTTGGCAACCCAAGCACCAATCGTCACTTCTTGACCAACATAGTCTTTTACATCAATAATCGTTACACGTTTTGTCATTATTTTTCCTTTTCTTTTTTATTCTTTATGGCAAACCACCTCTATATTGTTCCCATCTGGATCAATCATAAAAGCAGCATAATAAATCGGATGCTCACTGCGATAACCAGGAGCACCATTGTCTAGCCCACCTGCCTCTAAGCCAGCCTCATAACAAGCTTGAACCTCTTCCTTATTTTCTGCTAAGAAAGCAAAGTGAATAGGATTTTGCGTCCCCTGAGCTAACCAAAAGTCACCACCAGGATGAGGGCTATTTGGGGCAAGAAAACTGATTAGAGAAGTAGTTTTAAAAGCCAATTTATAGCCCAAAGGGGCGAGAAAACTCCTATAAAATCCTTCTGAAATTTGTAAATCCTTTACCTTAATTTCAAAATGATCAATCATTCTCACTACCCATAAATGCTTTCAAACGTTTAACTGCTTCTTTAAGCGTGTCTAGGTCTGTCGCATAGCTGAGGCGGACATTTTCTGGCGCTCCAAAGCCAGCTCCTGTTATGAGTGCCAAACCAACTTCCTCAAGAATAGCTGTTGTAAAGTCAGTCACATCTGTATAACCTTTCATCTCCATGGCTTTTTTTACATTTGGGAAGAGATAGAAAGCTCCTTGTGGTTTAACGACTTCAAAACCTGGGACCTCACATAATAGCGGATAAATGGTATTGAGACGCTCCTCAAAAGCCTGACGCATGATATCAACAGACTCCTGTGGTCCTGTTAAGGCTTCAATAGCCGCATATTGAGAAACAGATGTCAAATTTGAAGTTGTTTGTCCCGTCAATTTACTCATAGCTGCAATGATTTCAGGATTACCTACCGCATAACCAACTCGCCAACCCGTCATGGCATAGGCTTTAGATACACCGTTGATAACAATAGTTTGCTTACGAATTGCTTCTGATAGACTTGAGATTGGAACAAATTCATTTCCATTATAAACAAGGCGACCGTATATATCATCTGCTAAAATCAGAATGTCATGCTCAACTGCCCAATTTCCGATAGCTAGTAATTCTTCACGAGTATAGATCATACCAGTCGGATTAGATGGTGAATTGAGAACCAAAACCTTTGTTTTATCTGTCCTAACTAGTTCTAGTTGATCCACCGTGACTTTAAAATCATTGTCTTCTTTAGCTTGAACAAAGACTGGAATCCCTTCTGCCATCTTGACCTGATCTCCATAACTAACCCAGTATGGAGTTGGAATAATAACCTCATCTAAAGGATTGATTACAGCCATAAAGAAAGTATAGAGGGAGAACTTGGCACCTGTAGCAAAGGTAACCTCGTTACTTGCGACAGAATAGCCATAGTAGCGCTCGAAGTAGGTATTCACCGCAGCTTTTAATTCTGGTAGACCTGAAGCTACTGTATAGAAGGAAGCCTGTCCTTCTCGAATAGCTTTAACTGCTGCATCCTGAATATTTTCAGGAGTGTGAAAATCTGGTTGTCCCAAGGTCAAGAAAAGGACATCCTTACCTTGAGCTTTTAATTTTTTTGCTCTCGCATCACTAGCTAAAGTAACACTTTCTTCCATTTCTAAAACACGCTTGGATAGTTTCATAAGCCCTCCTTATTGACCAATGCTCCTGTTTCAAAATCTACTAGATAAAAATCAGATCCTGACTTAACTTCCCAGATTGGCTTGTCTTGATAACGGCCAAAGGTAATCTTGTCAATCTCGCCAGCTCCTTTTTCCTTAGAAAGAGCTTCTGCTTTTTCTTGTGAAATACCCTGATTTAGTTGATAAACGTAAATCTTATGGTCATCTTTACCAATCAGAACAGCAAGCGCTTCTTGCTGTTTATTACGACCAAGAACGCTGTAATAGGATTCCAAGCCATTGTAAAAATCAACCTGATCAGCTTGCTCTAATCCTGCATACTGCTGAGCTAATTTTTCTCCTTCACTTTTAGCTGTTTGATAGGGTTTCATGCCGAGAGAAACCAGATACAGAAAGGAAGCACTGATAACCACAAACAAAATCGTCATCCCTAGACCATACTGCCACAGTAGATTATTTTTTGCTTTATTTTGTCTTTTTTTCACTCGTCTATTTTACCATCTATTGGGCTTTATTACAAGTGAATGCAAGAACAATCGCACTTTATTTCTTCCTTCAAAGCAAACCGATTTTTCTTAGTTAAAACCGAGCAAGAAAAGTAAAGACAGCTCCAAAATCAACCTATTAAAAAACTTGAGCTTTGGTACTCAAGTTTTTAGAATTTCTTTTAATTTATGGAATTATTTTATCATCCATTCTTTTAGCCATTTTTCCTAAAAATACAGGCAATAGAAGGCTAATCAAGACTAAAAAGAATCCTAGATAAAGAAATGTTAGCACAAAGCCTAAATGGTCAATCAACCAGCCTGTCAGTGGGAAGAAGACAATCATACTTAGGCTAAACATCATAGAGTAGACACTCAGCATGGTTGCCCTTACTTCACTTGGAAGGCGCTCTTGCAAATCATTGTCAAAAATCGGCTGAAAAAGAGCATATAGAGCATTACTAATCAAATAAATCAAAATATAGATTAGAGGTGTCCCAAAGTAGGACAGCATATAGGTAACTCCAGTCAGCAGGACGAGGACAGGGAAAAGCTTCAAGGCAGCATATTTCTTTCCAATCTTACTCGCTAGATAGACTGCGACGATATTCAAGAGACTACCAAGTAGCATAACTGCTGAAATTTGCCAACTACTTAAATCTGGTAACTGATTTTGATAGTAAAAATAAAACATGCACATGAGCGTTCCAACAATCTGAGACATAATCATCCAGTTGAAGAGCATGGGATTTCGCTCCAACTCTTCCTTAACAGTCCAAATAATCTGTTTCATGGTCACACTATCAGTTTTTTCTACCTTAACACTGGGTTCTTTCAGCATCCAAATCAGGAAAAGAACTATGATAGAAGTGGCAATCATGATATAGTAGGTCAGGTGCAATTGACCATGGACAAAAAATCCCGCCAACACTGTCCCCAAAGACCGAGTTCCTTCTGCTACTCCTGACATAAAACTTGAAATAGATAAGTAACGCTTCTTCAGTCCAGCTTCCACGGCTGAATCATAAACCATTGCTGCGCTTGTGCCTGAATCAAAATTATAAGACAAGGCATTTATCGCCATAGCTAGTGCATAAATCCAAAAATTTCCTTGCCCAGCCAACATGAGAATAGAAGACACAATTCCTGCTATACGACTTAAATAAAGGTTGGTCTTATAGGAATAGCGGTCAGCTAACATACCAGATGGAATTTCACAGAGAAGACTGGTCGTATGAAAAATACTTTCCAAAAGTCCAATCTGCCAAAGAGACATTCCGTTTTGACTGAGAAAGAGAATCCAAAAACTGGTAATCCCTAGAAATGCAAAAAACTCAACTCCGGCCATCAGGCCAATATTTTTCCGATAATTTCTTATTAACATCTTTTCTCCTTTAACAAGTGTATTATTATTTATTTTGTCCGTCACTTGTTAATCTATGCCTTACATGATCTCCACCCCTTTTAGAAGCATTCTTAAAATGCCATTATTTTCGTTTAATTGTTTATGAAATGATACCGGAAAAACTGTTCTGTAGTTTCTATTGCGAGTTTTCTTGTTTATTTTAGCACTTATATCATCATATTACAAGAGAATATAGGAATACTCTTCGAAAATCAAATTCAAACCAGGATTCAAAACGAACAGTTCTTACTTTTCCAGTCGCAAATGACTAAAGTTTCTGTAATTTTTAATTTTCAAATAAACTCTGAGCAAATTTCTTGCAAGGTGTTTTCTTTTGTTGTAATATATTTTATAACAACGAGGCAATTCTCGAAATTTTAAGAAAAAGGAGACACATCATGTCTAAAAAAGTATTATTTATCGTCGGATCACTACGTCAAGGTTCTTTCAACCACCAAATGGCTCTCGAAGCTGAGAAAGCAATTGCTGGTAAAGCGCAAGTTAGTTACCTTGATTATTCAGCCCTTCCTCTCTTCAGCCAAGATTTGGAAGTTCCAACACATCCAGCTGTAGCGGCTGCTCGCGAAGCGGTTCTCGCTGCGGATGCCATCTGGATCTTCTCTCCAGTCTACAACTTCTCTATCCCTGGAACAGTGAAAAACTTGCTTGACTGGCTATCTCGTGCCCTTGACTTATCTGATACACGTGGCGCTTCTGCTCTTCAAGACAAGTTTGTCACCGTATCATCTGTAGCCAATGCAGGTCACGATCAACTTTTCGCTATCTATAAAGACCTCTTGCCATTTATCCGTACACAAGTCGTTGGTGATTTCACTGCTGCACGTGTCAACGACTCTGCCTGGGCAGACGGAAAATTAGTTCTAGAAGAAACAATCCTAAACTCACTTGAGAAACAAGCTCAAGACTTGCTCGCAGCAATTCAGTAAAAAATAAAGAATTTTTAAAAGTCTAAATCAATTATCGCCACCTAATAGGGTGGCTTTTTTAGACTCAATCAAGATTTTCAGACAAACATCACTCATCCAAAAAAACCTTGAGCGTTACCACTCAAGGTTTTTAGCAGTCTTTTCCATCATAGGAAAATCATTCTAAGAATATTCTTTCATTCGAGATCTATCACTTATCATCTTCTTTCGAGAAATTAGTGACTGCTTTTGGCTGATTAATCTTCTTTTCTTCGACCTACATATAGGCTCAATAGAATACCGCTACCTAGAAGAACAGAGATATAATCAGATTGGCTTCCAGTTTCTGGTAATTTGTCCCCATGGTTTTCTTTAACTGTAGTTGGTACTACTGGGTTAGCATTTACTGGAGTTGCTGGTTGAGCCGGTGTTGGTACTACTGGTTGTTCTGGAACCGCTGGTACTGGTTTAACCGGTACTTCTGGTGTTGGAACAACTGGAGTTGGTTGTACTGGCACTTCTGGTGTCGGTACATTTGGTGTTGGTTGCGCTGGCACAGGTTTAACCGGTACATTTGGTGTTGGTTGTACTGGCACAGGTTTAACCGGTACACTTGGTGTTGGTTGTGCTGGTACTGTTGGCATATCTAATTCTGGTACTTCAGTAACTTCAGGCATACCTGGAACACCACCGTTGAATTCTGGCAATTCATGAACTTCTGGCATTCCTGGAACACCACCGTTGAATTCTGGCAATTCATGAACTGGTGGTTCTGGCATTGCAAACGTTGGTCCTTCTGGCACATTACGTGTTGGAGGAACTGGTTTGTCATTTGATGGTGTTACCGTTCTGTCTTGGCATCCACATTTACCATCTTTGCCGTCCTTACCATCTTTGCCATCACGTCCATCGCGACCATCTTTACCGTCTTTAACAACTGTTTTTGTCACAGTGCCGTCAGAATTGATGATTGTGATTGTATGACTACCATCACCATTATCTTCAACAGAAACTTTTGGTGATTTACCATCTTTACCGTCTTTAATCACCATTTCTGTTTTGCTTCCATCTGGGTTAGTAATTGTAACAACGTGAGTTCCATCGTTATTATTTTTAACAGTTACAGTTGGTGAAACGCCATCTTTGCCGTCTTTACCATCTTTGATAATAGATTTGTATTCACGGCCATCAGAATCTACGATTGTTAATGTATGAGTTCCGTCTCCGTTATCAACGATGTTCGCTTTTGGTGATTTACCATCAAAGATTGTAGTTGTAGTTTCTTTACCATCAGCACCTGTCACTTTAATAGTGTGTGAACCATTGTTGTTATCAATCACTTCAAGTTTTGGTTCTTTACCATCACGAACTGTAGTTGTTGTAGTTGTACCGTCTGAGTTCACAACTGTGATCGTGTGAGTTCCATCTCCGTTATCCACAACCTTAGCAGTTGGTGATTTACCGTCACGAACTGTGGTTTCAGAAACAGTACCATTACCGTTTTCTACACGAATAGTGTAAGTACCGTCTTGGTTATCTCTAACTGTTGCTACTGGTGATTTACCATCTTTAATGATTGTTTCAGTAGTTGTTCCATCACCATTTAGAACTGAGATCTTATGAGTTCCATTTTGTTCATCAGTTATAGTCACTTTTGGTGATTTACCATCACGAACTGTGGTTTCAGTTGTCACACCTTCTGGATTTGTAATAACGATTGTATGACTTCCGTCTCCATTATCACGAACAGATGCGGTTGGAGTACGTCCATCAACACCGTCACGTCCATTCTTAACGACAAACTCATTCTTAGTTCCGTCTGGGTTAGTGATTGTTACAGTGTGGCTTCCATCTGGGTTTTCAGTAGTTGTTGCTGTTGCAGCTTTACCGTCTTTACCATCTTTGATGATAGCGTTGGTAACATTGCCGTCTCCATCTGTAACTTTAACAGTATGAGTTCCGTCTCCGTTATCCGTTACTTCAACTTTTGGAGTCTTACCGTCTTTACCGTTTTTAACAACTGTTTCTTTAGTTGTTCCATCTGGATTTGTTACAGTAATTGTGTGACTTCCATCTGGATTTTCTGTTGTAGTGATATTGGCAGTTTTACCGTCTTTACCATCTTTAACTTTCGTTGTAGATTCTGAACCATCTGGATTACGAACTGTAATAGAGTGAGTTCCATCCCCATTATCCGTTACATTTACAACTGGTGATTTACCGTCTGCTCCATTAGCTCCGTTTTCACCTTTTTCACCTTTTTCACCTTTTTCACCTTTGTCGCCTTTTTCACCTTTATCGCCTTTTTCACCAGCTACTCCTTGAGGTCCACGAATATTTCCGATTTTGTTCCAAGAACCATTTTCTTTCTTGTAAACATCACCTGTGTTAGCATCGATGTAAGTATCACCATCTTTACCATCTTTAGCAGTTGGTGCAGTAACTCCACTTAATAATTCGGCACCGTTACGGCCATCTGTACCAGAAGCTCCATCTGCACCGTTACGTCCATTTGTACCATTCAAGATATCACTTGTACCAATTAATTCATCCACACCTGGATCGTATTTACCGTTACCATTGTTATCATAGTATGCTGTAATACGAGTACCATCTACTGGTTGTGATGCTGTTGAATCTGAAGATGCTGGTTGAGCTGGTGGAGTTACTTCATCTGGATTATCTCCTACACTTCTTGCTCTTCTTGCACTTCTTGATGTTCCAGAAGGTTGTGAATTAGAAGTTGATCCAGCACCTCTTCTAACTGCTTCCACCAATGCATTTAAGTCAATAGTTGGTGTACGGCCATCTTTACCATTCTTACCATCTTTTACAGTGAAGGTTACTGGATCTTTACCTGGTGTTGTGATAGTTACAACAGTGCTTTGGCCATCTTGTCCACGTTGAGTAGTGATTGTAGGAGTTTGTCCATCCTGACCGGTTGCACCAGTTTCTCCCTTAGCACCATCTTGAACAAAGACTGTAGTTGGTTGTGAACCATCATGGTTATCAACAGTGATTTCTACACCCTTATGCCCTTCTTCATCCTTACGAACAGCTGTTACTGTTGGAGAGACTCCGTCCACTCCATCTTTAATAACTGCAAGAGGTTTTTCTGGGTTCAATGGTTGACCTGGATGTGCTGGATCTTCTTGGTAAACTTTAGTTTCTTTACCATCTTTGACAGTAAGCAATGATTTACCATCACGTCCGTCCGCACCTTTAGCACCATCTTTAATCATTTCAGAACCTAGAAGTTCATCAGTTCCTGGAGTGTACTTACCATCATTGTTTTCATCAGTATAGAATGTCACAATTGTATGAGATGGATTTCCGTTTTGTCCTTCGACACGAAGCAAATCAACTTTTGGAGTTTTACCGTTTAGACCATTTTCTCCGTCCTTAACATTTACTTTAACTGGATCTTTACCTGGAACAGTGAATGTAATGTCAGTACTATGGCCATCTTTACCTGGAGTTACAGTTACTTCTGGAGTCTTACCATCTTCTCCACGTTCACCTTTGTCCCCTTTAGGGCCTTTGATGTTGCCTTCTTTTTCCCAGTTGCCGTTATTCTTAACGAAGACGTCGCCTGTTTCTGTATTAACGTATT